>CALDPL010000090.1 GCA_937911965.1 uncultured Allomuricauda sp.
ATTGATATTTTGGATTACAATAAAAGGAAGGACGGCCAAAAACTGGGAAAATACGATTTTTACAATCATCCCGAAGATTACGAATCCGACTTTATGCGTTTTGCAAAAGTCGCGGATTTCTTTATCGCCGGTCATTTTTATGGGGATGATGCCCCATTTTTATTTACACGGGAAGATGCAAAACAACCTGAATTCAATATAAATTTGGTCGCCGACATCAGTTGCGATATCGATGGCCCGGTCGCGAGCACGATTCGCCCTTCAACAATTGAAAATCCTTTTTACGGATATGATGCGGAAAACGAAAAAGAAGTTTCGTTCGATGCACCGGGGGCAATCACGGTAATGGCCGTGGACAACCTGCCCTGTGAACTGCCCCTGGATGCCAGTCGTGGGTTTGGGGAGGCCTTTTCCAAATGGGTCATTCCCGCCTTTTTCAACGGGGATGCCGATGGAATTCTCGAAAGGGCAAGAATGACCCATAACGGATCGCTTACCCCCAGGTATGCCCACCTCCAGGATTATGTGGACGCCAAGGTCAAAAGTTGAAACCCAAGGACCTCACCTCAATATTAATAATTATTTAAGGGTTCAATGGAGAGTTGGAATCGGATTAGGGATTAAATTTGCCGGTTCAAATAACGCGCAGTGTACCAAGATCTGATCATCGCCATGCTTTGGAGCATTTCCCCCTTTGGAGAGGCCAAAGTTGGTATTCCCTATGGGATTTATCAAGGGTTGAACAAATACCTTGTATTTGTGGCCTGTTTTGCAGCAAACATCCTCATTTTTCCCTTAATGATGTTTTTTTTGGACCACGTCAACCGTTATTTGGTCAAATGGAGATTTTATAAGAGATCAGCAGTATTTGTGGGGCAGAGGGCCAAAAAAGGATCTGGGAGGAATGTCAAGAAATACGGTTTCCTAGGTCTGCTTATTTTCGTCATGATCCCCTTGCCGGGAACCGGTGTTTATGCGGGAACCATAGCGGCCTATCTTTTCAAGATGAAAAGGAGCCAGGCATTTTTGGCCAATACCATTGGAATATTTCTATCCTCCCTGATTGTATGGCTGGGAACGGTCGCCTCCTACAACGCCATTTAATTTCTGAAAAAGGCTTTATTTTTTTAAGACACTTTTCAATACTTCTGCCGGGATTTGATTATTTTGCCCCATGCCCAAATAGGTGGTAACCCTAAAATTCAACTATGGCTTCAGGTATTTTTGCGGTATTGGATGATATTTCCGCTCTCATGGACGATGTGGCCACCATGAGCAAGATAGCCACCAAAAAAACAGCGGGCATCCTTGGGGATGATTTGGCTGTCAATGCCGAAAAGGCAACGGGTTTTCTGGCCGATCGTGAAATACCCGTTCTCTGGGAAATCACCAAGGGTTCCTTTATCAACAAAGTGATCATCCTGCCCGTGGTGTTCCTGCTCAGTGCCTATTTGCCCTTGGCCATTACGATCATATTGGTTTTGGGCGGGGTGTACTTGGCCTATGAAGGAGCGGAAAAAGTGTTCCATTCCATTTTTCGCCACAAGGGGGAAGGCCATGTGGAAACACCACTTTCCGTACCGGAAGAAGATTTGCCCGCTTTTGAAAAGAAACGGATCAAACAGGCCGTATTGACCGACTTTATTCTATCCATTGAGATTGTCATCATTGCCTTGAGCACCGTGGTGGATGCCCCCTTGGCCACTCGGATCTTGGTGGTCACCATTGTGGCACTTTTGGCCACGGTGGGGGTCTATGGGATCGTGGCCCTTATCGTGCGCATGGACGATTACGGATATCGTTTGATCCAAATGAACCCTGAAGAGGACAGTTTCTCGGACAAGGTGGGCAAGGTCCTTGTAAACGCCCTGCCCTGGGTCATCAAAGGTCTTTTCGTTGTGGGTACCCTGGCCCTGTTGTTGGTCTCCGGGGGGATTTTCAACCACAATATCGAATTCATCCACCATTTGATCCCCGGACTCCCCACCATACTAAAGGAATTCATATTGGGATTGACCGTGGGCCTTATTGCCCTAATGGCGCTGAACCTTATAAAAATGATCTTCAAGACCAAATAACGCGTCTTAAAAATTGGGCGTCCCGCACTCCAATCCATAGTGTGGTCATGGGATTGGGCACCCTCTATAGATCCATAAACCGGCAGCCCGATCGTGGAACCATTAGGTTGGCCCAAGATTGATTTTCCTTGCGGATTCTACAAGAATCAACCTTTGACCGGCACCCTTTTTTTGATGCCCAGTTTAAAAAAGGCGATCCATAGGGCCACAAGGCCAAGGAAAAGCCAAAGCAGGTCCACCACAAGGATATGGTACGCCCCATTGGGAATGGTGATCCAGGGCCAATTCCCGGACACGAAT
>CALDPL010000091.1 GCA_937911965.1 uncultured Allomuricauda sp.
GCCTGTCTATCCGAGTTTTCCATAACTGTTGTTTTTGATGGAATCCGACAACTAAATATACTCATTGTCAAAATTCTTTATTGTTCATGTATTCCTTTATTTTTCGTTCTTCCCAGGCTTTTCCCAAAATGGGGTTGACGCCCTTCAGGGAAAGCCACATCATCAGAAGTCCAAATCCCCAGGCAACAATGGGGAAGATCACCCATGGATAAGGGGTCGTCCTGTGGTTCAGGTAGGCCAAAAAGGGAATGACAAGGACATAGGCCAGCAAACTCGTATAAAAGGATTTAAACTCCTTGACCCGTTTCTTGGCCGAAGTGTAATGGTAGTGTTCCAAGTTTTCCATGATATTGTCTGTTTTAGGTTTACCCTGTAAAAGTCCAAAATGACACCGGGTTTTGAAAAAGTTGGTTCACGAACTGTGGATTCTTGGGGATGAATTGTCAATGGTTTTGATTTCAATGGATATCCAGGGAATATTTCTCACCGAACGGCAGGGACAGGGCAAATGTCTAGAAGTCTTCCCTGTCCATGAGTTCCCGGATCTTTCGCTCCTCCCAGCCTTTGCCCCATAGCGGGTTGTACCCGTAGGCTTCCATGCCGTGCATCAACAGCCCGAACCCCCAGCCCAGGGTCGGAAAGATGGCCCAGGTAAATTCGGTGGTCATAAGGTTCAACCACCACAATAGGGGAATAATGATGCAATAGGCCAACAAGTTCCCATAGAACTCCTTTAGGCCCTTGACCCGTGCTTTGGCCTTCAGGAAGCGTTTCTCCTCCAAATAGCTCTCCTGGGTCTCCACAAAGGAAAATTTTTGGGTGAGCAAAGGCAGGGCCACCTTGAAGCTGGACACCGTTTTTTCGATCCGGACTTCCCGGTCGGTAAAGATTTTGTAACGTTGGCGGATGTTCTGCAATCCCACCCCACTGCTTTTGCGCACCACCTGCTTTTCCTGTAGGTTGTTGCCCACCACCAGCATGCCCCCCTCTTCATAAACCTTGATATGAAGCGGTCTACCGGCATGTATCACATTGTGTTTGACCGCATTCTCCAAGAGGAGTTGTAGGGACAGTGGGACGATCTTTGCCTGGGGGTATTCCAGCTGCTCCGGTATTTCGAAGATTATACTGTCCTCGAACCGCATTTTGAGAAGTCGCACGTAGGTCCTTGCAAAATCGAGTTCCTCCTCCACGGTCACCAGGTCCTTGTGCTTCTGTTCCAGTACATAGCGGTACACTTTGGACAGGGAGGTGGTGAATTTCTGGGCCTGATCGGGATCTTCCTCGATCAAACTGGTCAACACATTGAGGCTGTTGAAAAGGAAGTGGGGGTCCAATTGGTTTTTCAGGGCATCAAAACGGGCAGAGGCCGATCCCGCGATGATCTTTTGTTCCTTGACCTGTTTCTCCTTGTAATTTTTATAATAGTAAGCCGCATAGATCAACAGGGCGACCCCCATGGCGATCAAAAGGGGGGTGATATATTGGCTTGCCCGTTCCTGGGCCATGAATTGTTCCCACGGCATGTCTTGGACCAACACCAAATTGATGAATCGGGAAATGAAGATCCCGAAGAGAGAGGCTCCAATATTGGCCAGCACCCCGTATGCAATATACTTTTTGGTGAACAGTTCCTTGCCGAACTTGCGCACCAAAAGAAGGATCGCCGCAGAATTACAGAGATACAAAATGGATGCTACCATGGCGATTTCCCGGAACGAGGTCCACAATTGGAGGGAGTCCAAGGTCCCGCCCTCCATAAAAGATAACAGCAGGGAGAGCAGAAAAACAACAAGCCCGATGGCCAACGCCCTAAAAAGTTCCCTTATGACCAGTTTCATCCCCATTCATGTACAATTTGCCGGTACCCGCTCGACTCGTCCAACCCATCCCCATGGAGGTATTGGGGCATCTTGGATTTAAAGGTAGCAAAAAGTTTCAAGGCCCCTTTAATTTCCCTGTTTTGTGGCTTAGGGCCTTGCTCCAAATTA
>CALDPL010000092.1 GCA_937911965.1 uncultured Allomuricauda sp.
CCCCAGGAACTGGACGTGCCGATAACCTCCAAAAGTCCCGAACTGAAGAACCCTTTTGTCATTCCCGGGATCCGGAACATCAAGATCGAGTCCCAATTGAATCCCAACTATAATTTTGACAATTTTTTGGAAGGGGATTCAAACCGGTTGGCCCGATCGGCCGGAATGGCCGTGGCAAACAAACCCGGCGGGACTTCCTTCAACCCATTATTGGTCTTTGGGGGCGTAGGCCTGGGGAAGACCCACTTGGCCCATGCCATAGGGGTCGAGATCAAGGACAAATACCCGGAAAAAACGGTGCTGTACATCTCTGCGGAGAAGTTCACCCAACAATACATAGAATCCGTAAAGAAGAACACCCGGAACGATTTCATCCATTTTTACCAATTGATCGATGTGTTGATCATTGACGATGTACAGTTCCTCTCCGGAAAATCCGGGACCCAGGATGTGTTCTTCCACATATTCAACCACCTGCACCAAAACGGCAAGCAGGTAATCCTGACCTCCGACAAGGCCCCGGTGGACATGCAGGATATCGAGCAACGGTTGCTGTCCCGGTTCAAATGGGGGCTGTCGGCGGAGCTGCAGAGTCCCGATTACGAGACCCGGGTCTCCATTCTCAAGAACAAACTGTACCGGGACGGGGTCGAAATGCCGGATGATATCGTGGACCACGTGGCCAAGAACATCAAGACCAATATCCGGGAACTCGAGGGGGCCATCATCTCCCTGATCGCCCAGTCCTCGTTCAACAAGAGGGAAGTCACCCTGGAACTCGCCCAACAGGTGGTCGAAAAATTCGTCAAGAACACCAAGCGGGAAGTATCCATCGACTACATCCAAAAAGTGGTCTCCGACTATTTTGAAATGGATGTGGCCACCCTGCAGTCCAAGACCAGAAAACGCCATATCGTGCAGGCCAGGCAGCTTGCCATGTTCTTTGCCAAAAAGTTCACCAAGGCCTCCCTGGCCAGTATTGGGTCCCAAATTGGCAAGCGCGACCACGCCACTGTATTGCATGCCTGCAAAACCGTGGACAACCTGGCGGAAACCGACAAGCAGTTCAGAAAGTATATCGAGGATTTGAACAAAAAATTCTCCTAAGCCCTTCTTTTCATGAAAACCAAAGTATTGATGGTCTGTCTGGGCAACATCTGCAGATCTCCCTTGGCCGAAGGCATCCTCACTTCCAAGGTGGACCCAAAGCGGGTGTTTGTGGATTCTGCCGGCACCGCGGGATACCATGTGGGCAACCCCCCGGATGGACGTTCGGTGGCCGTGGCCCGAAAAAACGGTTTGGAAATCGCCCACCACAGGTGCAGGAAGGTCGTGGTCCGTGATTTCAGGGAGTTTGACCTTATCTATGCCATGGATTCCAAGAATCTGGAGGATCTGTTGAAAATGGCCCCGGGCCCAAAGGAGGCCCAGAAGGTGAAATTGCTGTTGGAAGAGGCAGATCTCGATTTTGTGGAGGTGCCCGATCCCTATTATGGTACTTCCAAGGATTTTGAGAAAGTGTACGAAATGATCGATAAGGCTTGTGGGGCAATTGTGAAAAACCTAATTTAAGGCCATGGAAGAAGAGATAAAACCGGCCCTGGTCGTGGGCAAGCTCTTTCTGATTCCCACGGCCCTTGGGGACAATGCCCCCCTGGAGGTGATGCCGATCTCCATCAAGGGAAACATCGAGCGAATTGACCACTATATCGTGGAAAACGAAAAGTCGGCCAGGCACTTCATAAAACGGGTGAGCCCGGGAAAGGCACAACCGAGCCTTCAGTTGCAGACCCTTAACAAATACACCAATGCCGAGGAAATCCCCGGCTTTCTCGACCCGATCATCCACGGCCATGATATTGGACTGCTCAGCGAAGCGGGCTGTCCTGGAATTGCCGATCCCGGGGCGGAAGTGGTTCGGATTGCCCACCAAAAAAGGATCCAGGTGGTCCCCTTGGTCGGCCCCTCCTCCATTTTGATGGCCATGATGTCCAGCGGAATGAACGGGCAGAACTTTGCCTTCAACGGCTACCTGCCCATGGACAAGGACGATCGAAAGGCCAAGCTCAAGAGCCTGGAACGCTTATCCAAGGAAACGGGCCAGTCCCAGATTTTTATGGAGACCCCCTACCGGAACAACAAACTGCTCAAGGAACTGCTGCGGTTGCTCCACAAATCGACCCGTTTGTGCATTGCCTGCGACATCACCTTGCCCACGGAAACGATAAGGACCAAAATCGTCCACGAATGGACCGAAATTGAACTGGACCTGGACAAAAGGCCCACCATATTTATCATACAGGCCTAAAAAAACCCGGAAGATCTCTCCTCCGGGTTCCTGTTCAATCCGTATTGTCCGGTCTTAAACCTTGGCATTTTTTTTCTGCTCGATGATGGATACATCATAACCGGCAAACTTTTTCATATAGTAGGAAATGCTGCTGCCATAGACATCCTCAACGTCCAATTGTCCATAGGAACGCAGGTAATTCTTGACATTTCCGGCCCCGGCCAAATGGGCAGCGGCCAAAATCCCTGATTCGGTGATCTCCACGCCGCCGATGCGCTTGCCGTTGAATCTTTTGATGTCCCGCCTCAAAATCCATTTGTTCCTGGCAATATTGGCCTCAAAGGCCTTTTCCTGCAAGATCGGGTCTTCCATAAAGGCATCCAGGTCATGGATGCCCATCAAGCTCAGGGTACTTCCCCCAAATTGGTACTTTCCCAGGTAGCCCTGTGAATTTACGACATGGTACTTTCCCTGGGATTCCTTGAAGGCCAGTGCCTCCTTGAAGCCGTTGAAGGCTTTTCCCAGAAAGGGGGGCATTTGAACGGTTTCAACTTGGGACTCCAGGGTATCCAGGGGCACGAAGAGCTCAAAATTGGCGTCATCCCTCAAGAATTCAGGGACTTGGCCGTCCCCTTTCCCAGTCTTGGCAAATGTTCCAAAACCTGTTAAAACGATAATCATGGCAAGATGCAGTATTAAACCAATCCATCCTTTCATAACTCCTATTTTAGATTTTGACACCCGATGATGTCAAAATTTATTTTGGCGGGCAAATATAGGGGGACCCTTTTTTTTAACAGTGTTAAAGCTGCCAATATTTTCTTAAATGAGGCCTAAAAACCGTTAAAGAGCTGAATATTAACGCTAAAAGACACTATCGGAGTACTTTTTGTGAATTTAGCCATTGGGTGTACTGCACCTTATTTCGGTTGTGCTGCATCAGGGTCTTGGCAAATATGTGGTAACCAAAATTGGAAACATCGGCCACAAAATAGAGGTAATCGTGCGATTCGGGGTTCAGGACCGCATCCAAGGAAGAAATGTCGGGCATGCTGATCGGTCCGGGTGGAATGCCCGCATATTTATAGGTATTGTAGGGAGAATCCATTTCAAGGTCCCTGTAGAGCACCCGTTTGATGATCGTGTCGTAATTGCCGGTCTCCTTCTTGATGGCATAGATCACCGTGGGATCTGCCTGCAGCAGCATTCCCCTTCTGATACGGTTCAGGTACACTCCGGCCACCCGGGGCCGTTCATCCACCTTGACCGTCTCCTTCTGGACTATGGCGGCCAAGGCCGTGACCTGTTTTGGGGAAAGGCCCAATGCCCGGGCCTTTTCCAAGCGATCTTCGTTCCAAAACCGATCGTATTCCCTTTTCATCCGGTCCCGGAATTCCGCAGCTCCGGTGTTCCAGAAAAACTCATAGGTGTTGGGAAGGTACATTCCCAGCTTGCTGTAGGCATCAAATCCGGTTTCTTCCAGAAAGCCCGGATCGTTGAAGGCCTGTAGCAGGGAGAGGCTGTCCGCTTCGATCTGCTGGGCTATCCTTCCCGCCAGATCTGGAAGGGATTCCTGGTTGTTGAAGGACACCTGCACCGGAAGATTGGCCGAACGCAGGGTGTTGATGATCTCGTTGTTGTTCATTCCCTTCCTCAAGGCATACCTCCCCGGCTTGACATTGGTGGAGTAGCCCTTGCGGTCCGCCACGGCAGCAAAGGTGGAAAGATTCTTGAGCAAGGGTTGCAGGGAGGACCTGACCTGGGCAAACCCTGCATCCGAGGGAATATGGACAAGGACTTCCTCAGTTTCGAAACTGGTGTTCGGGGCAAAGACCGCATTGTAGATCCAATAGGAAAAAATACCGCAGGCCAAAAGCCCCAATAGGGCGACCGCCCATACTATTTTCTTAAGATACACCGGCATTGATTTTTTGGAACATGATCTCATCCTTGAAACCGGTACTGCTCCTGATCCATTGTTTTTTTATCCCCACTTTTTCAAATCCCATTTTTTCGAACAGACGGATGCTTTCCAGATTCTCCGACAATATGTTCGCATAGAGTTGGTGAAGGTCCAAATGCATAAAGGCATAATCGCACAACAGGGACAGGGCCTCGGCCCCCATGCCCTTGTTCCGGTCCTCGGGCCTGGCGATCACGATCCCCACGCCGGCCCTGCGGTGTTTTGGATCGAAGTCGAACAGATCGATAAGCCCGATCCGCCCCCCGTCGATCCCACAGATGCACAAGCGGAGCTGCTTGACCTCATATATGTCCCTATGGGCATTTTCCAAGTACCCTTGGAGCACCTTTTTGGAATAAGGTTTCAGGGTGCCGCTGATCTCCCAAATGGAGGTATCGTTCTCCAAATGGTACAGAAAATCCAGGTCCGAGGGCTCCAAGGCCCTCAAAAAAACTTTTTCTCCTTTCAAATTCAACATTCGATCTCTCCTTTATAGACCTGTTTGGCAGGTCCGGTCAGATATACATTGGCATAACCCCCCTCACTGGGTTCAAAGCTGATGGACAATTCCCCTCCCAGGGTCCTGATGTCCACATGTTTGGAATCTGTTTTCCCCAGTTTGTGCATGGCCAGGGCCACGGCGGTCACCCCCGTCCCGCAACTGAGTGTCTCCGCCTCCACACCGCGTTCATAGGTTCTCACCAAAAAGGTGTTTCCCTCCAGGGGTTCCACAAAATTGATATTGCTCCCCGTTTGTCCGTAAAGGCCATATCGGAGTTTTCTGCCCTCCCGTTCCACATCAAAATCCTTGAGGTTCCGGACCAATTGGACATGGTGGGGGGAACCGGTATTGAGATAACTGTGGTTTTTCTTTTGGTGGATCTCATGGACGTCCACCATTCTAAGGCTCACTTCCTCACCATTTATGCCGGCATGGTGCAGTCCGTCCACGGCGTTGAAGCTGGTCCGGGCCCCGATCATTCCCAAATGGTGGGCAAAGGCCACAAGACATCTTCCTCCATTGCCGCACATGCTTCCCGGGGCCCCATCGGCGTTGAAATAAACCATTTTGAAATCCGACATTTTGTCATCTTCCAACAGCAGCAGGCCATCAGCCCCGACACCGAACCTCCGGTCGCAGAGACCCGCCACCAGTTTGGTATCGTTTTTGGGGAAGGTTTCACTGCGGTTGTCGATGACGACAAAGTCGTTCCCCGTTCCCTGGTATTTATGGAATTTCAGTTTCATATGCCTACAAAGGAACAAATATAGAGGATTCCATGGGG
>CALDPL010000093.1 GCA_937911965.1 uncultured Allomuricauda sp.
CCGCGAGC
Source organism: uncultured Allomuricauda sp. (assembly GCA_937911965.1). Lineage (GTDB taxonomy): Bacteria > Bacteroidota > Bacteroidia > Flavobacteriales > Flavobacteriaceae > Flagellimonas. The sequence goes on from CALDPL010000093.1 coordinate 9, forward strand.
CATCGTTGCACGAAGAATCGATCTTCAGCCCGGTGCTGGACAGTCGGCCAGCTCTTCGATCCATGCCTGCAACACCGCGGTCCCGAGCGGATCGATCGCGACGGTTCAGGGAATCGCGGCGCTGGACGACGTCAGCCTGGCAATCGACACCCGGAGCGGGCGAGGCTCCTCACTTACAGATGGTGATCCAATCGAGGGGCGAGCACCACCGGAAGCCGTGGGGTCTCCATACATACCATAAACCGGTTTTGTGAAATGATCCACATTGGATTGAAGGACTTCTTCGATTCGGATCTGTTCAGCCCTGAACAAGATAAATAAGACTCCACTTTTGGCATTCACCCGGTCCTCTTCCGGGCACGATTTACTTTCCCTGACGAACCACGTTTTGTATCGACCGCACCGCTGCACAGGTCCATTCCCCGGTGTTTTGGATTAATTTTTTTAACTTTAACGATACACCTGGACCCTAGATTAAAAATTATTGAACTTGGCCAAAACCCCTGAAAATATTGAATACTATCTCGACCCCAAGAATGACAAGGATTATCTCCAGGACCTGTTGGTGGACATAAAAATGGCCCAGGCCAGTCAAGAGCCCTTGATATTCAGGATTGTTGAACCCAAGGAAAAAGGCTTCTTGGTCAAGGTGGGTGGCTTGTTCGGCTTTGTACCCTATCCTCATTTCTGCTGGAATTATCCCAATATCGAATCTTGGAAAAACATATCCCCACTTCTGATAGGTCGATACTTCAAAGGCAGGATCTACCTGTTAGAGGAAGATCCCATCCTTATTTTGATAAATGCCAAAGGACAGGACCATGAAAAACCAACATTGGAAAAATACTCCCCCTATAAAGGGGTGGTGGTGCAAAAAAGAAAGTATGGCCTCTTTGTGGATTTGGGCATACACTTCAATTGGCTGCAGGGGTCCATCACGGGATTGATCCACAAATCAACCTTCCCTTCCCGCTCGGATTTTGAATCCTTTGCTGTCGGTGACATCATATACACCAATTATAATGGAACCCATGAAAACGGACATATGATCCTGGGAACTTATAGGGATGGTGAGGAGAAATGACACAATGGTGAAATGGAACAATATGTGGGAACCATTCAAAAAACCGTTGTTGTCCGCAATGAATTGGACCATACCGAATTTTATGTTTTGGGGGTTCATAAAGGATCGGCACCCGCATTAAAGGAATTCTACCCAAACTTCAGAAAGGCCGCAAGAAATCATATTTTCGGCATCAAACACGGTGAAAGAATCGACTGCGAGATAATCCGAATTAACAAACGCAGGGATTCCTTCATCCTGAAATTGCCCCTTGAACCTCCGCTTCCCTGAAGCAAAGCCCCTTGAAAATCAACAATTCCAAAAACTGCTCCAATGCCCCATCCGATGGGCCTGTGAAAAGCAAAAGGTTCCGGCATGGGCTTGTAACTTGCCGACTCATTAAAACACCGCCTATGGTGTTTTACGATACAAATTTTTCAGGACCATCAACTTGGCTTGGACCAATTCAATCCAACCCGATCTGGCTCAGCAATTTGATTCCATCCTCCAGGTATTCATATTGGTAGAGGACCCCATCCCCCACCATGATCAAATGCTGTTCCATGGGAATGACATCGAAGGTCACAATATCCTCAAAATGGTCCAGTTCCTTCAGGGCATGGATGTCGGTCTTGTCATAGACCTTCAAGCCGGATTCCCCATCACAGACAAAGAGCTTTTCATCCTTTATACCCAGACCGTAGGGCCCGTCCATGGGATAGGAAACGGCCAGTTCAGGTTTTTCGATCACTGAAATGTCCACGATGAACAACCCACTTTCGGTGGCCCCGCACCCATTGCCCCCCCGAAGGGTCACATAGGCATAATCCCCGTCCACCACCACAGGGTCACAGGCCGTACCGTGTTGGAACTCCGAAACAAAAGTGGGACTGCCGGGAGTGCTTATATCGTAAATGTACATCCCCCGCATACTTCCCAAAAAGAGGCGGTCGCCTTGGTTAAAAATGGTCTCTATGTCAAAACCCGCAAACACATCCCCCATATCTTGGGGGTTGTCCAGATCGGAAATCCCGAAGATGTTGATGTTGTGGCTGTCCACTGCATAAAGATGGTCCCCCACGATAATAAAACGGGCCATGGAGCCCCCTTGTCCCGTACCTCCACCACTGGATTCCATCGCGGCATTGTCAAAGACAATTCCGCCTCCGGTCCAAGGCTCCATTTCGGCAATCAATCGTCGCTCCTTGGTGGTGGTCCAGCCCACCAAAATCTCGTTTTGCATATCGTAGGAAAGTGGGTCCTCCACAACCGCCCCTACGGGAAAGGCGACATAGCTCTGCAATACATTTTCCAGGCGGTCGATCATTTTGATGTTGTTCATGTCCGAAATGTCCAATACCACCAAGTCCATAAGGCTGTCCGCATAGAGGCGGTCGTCCTTCACTGAAATGTCGACGTTTCCGGGGATCTTGATAAAGCCGGTACGGACCGGTTGGCGGGGATTGCTGTTGTCGATCACATGGACCCCTTGGTATTTATCGTTGATGAAGATATAATCCCCATAAGTGTAGACCTTTCCCGATTCCTCAATGGGCCTGGGGGCAATGATCGTCACGGAGGTCGCAAACTCCGACTTGTCCATCAGCATGGGTCGTGCAATCAGGTATTCGGCATAATCCTCATCCCGGTCGTTGTCACAGGATAGGAACATAAAGGTGCCCAAAAAGGCAAAAAGGATGCATTTCGTTTTCATAGGGTCGGTCGTTTTTACATTATAGATGGTTCCCCTTCCGTAACGTTGCGTCCAAACCCGTTGAATTTTGGCTTTTGCCGGGCCAATTGGGGGGGAAGGGGGACCCTTGGGCCACAAACCAATAATAATATCTTAAAACCTACTGCCATATTGTCACTTGATGGAATATGCCTTATATTTGCGACCCATTGCAATACTATGATCAAGGAAGAATCCACAACTACGGAAAAGGTATTGGACGAAAGCCAACAGGGCAGCACTTTGGCCCTGGAAACCCGGGAGGGGAACCGCAGAAAGCTCTATATCGAGAGCTACGGCTGCCAGATGAATTTCTCGGACAGTGAGATCGTTGCCTCCATCATGAAAGACAACGGCTTTGATACCACGGCCGACTTCGAAAGTGCGGATGTCATTTTTCTGAATACCTGTTCGATTCGGGAAAAGGCTGAACAAACGGTCAGGAAACGCTTAAGCCAGTTTAATTCCCTCAAAAAAGACAGGGACTATGGCCCTGACGAAATCGGGGTTAAAGCATTGATCTTAAATCGCGG
>CALDPL010000094.1 GCA_937911965.1 uncultured Allomuricauda sp.
GAATGGGATAGAACGGGATCGCTTGACGGCCAAGGGCTATGGGGAATCACAATTGGTGAACCGTTGCTCCAATGGGGTTCCCTGTAGTGAAGAGGAGCACCAACTGAACAGAAGGAGTGAATTTATAATTGTTGAATAAGTTCTTGCTGGCCATACATGGACCAATTTTGATATCTGCCATCCCAAGGGAGGTTGCAACCAATATTGCCAGTGGGGACTCTTTGCCATCTTAATCTTTTTTACTGTCCATTTTGCTTTTTCCGCAATTGATCGGTAAAGGAAGAAGGCGTAAGACCGGTCACATTTTTAAAAGCGGCCGTGAACTTACTGTGGGAAGAGAACCCGCATTCGGAGGACAGATAACTGATCTTATAGTTCAAATACTCTGGATTCTCCCTTAACTGTTTAAGGACATGCAGAATCCGAAGGCGATTGATGTAGTTGTTGAAATCGCTTCCCTTATGGTTGTTGATCACGTAGGATAGGTATTTGATATTGACCTGGAGTTCAACGGCCAACTGGGGCAAGGTGAGGTTGGGCTGGAGGTATTGCCTTCCTTGCTCAAAGGTGCTCAATTGTTCCAATAAGGCAGTCTCGGTTTCCTCTGGCATCAGCCGTTCTTGAATGGTAAGATCCTTGGGTCTTGTGTGTGACTTTCCAACAGGGTGGTTAACGATTAAGCCATTGGGATTTTTCAATTCGGTCACCAGTTCCCTGAACCGTTGCTGGTCTTTCCTGCGTCTTCTTTTCAAAAAAAGAGATGACCCCAAGAGCAAGATGGCCACTAGAATGAGTGCACTTATGGAGATCATCTTTCTTGATAGGGTAACGGTTTTCAGTTTGTGTTCTGTTTTGGTGACCACATTATCGGCATACTGTTGATTGTTCTTTACCGTACTGCGGATGATCGTTAAGTATTGGTCATTGAAGCGGGTATATTGTTCAATGTCGCCAACGGCCTTATAATACTGGGCCAAATTCTTATATACATCGGCCTTGAAATCGGGAAGACCGGCGGAATTGGAAATGTCCTGGGCCTTGTCCAAAAAACCGATTGCCTGTTGATAGTCCTTTTTGGCAAGATGGACTTCCCCCAATCCCAAATAGATGAACCCCTTGAACACGGTCTTGTCATCGGTTGTCCCTTTGGCCAAATCCAGTCCTTTGTCATAATGGTATTGTGCGGAGTCCAATTTTTTGAGTTTCAGGTAGCCAGCTCCCAGTTGTTCCTCGGTCTGCGAGAGGAATACGGTCCTGGTTAGGGATTGGGGCAGGTTCTTAAAGTAGGTCTGGGCAGTGGCAAAATGTCCAATGGCCTTTTCAAATTGTTCCCCATTGAGGGCATAGTACCCTTTTTCCTGATAGACTTGCCCCTTGAACTGATTGGCCATATTCACATCGGCTATCTTTTTGCTGGCCTCCAATCCTTTTTCCAAATACACCCTTCCTTGGTTCAAAAGCCCCATGTTCCTGTATTGGGTAGAAAGCACACCGCTTATCTTGGCTTGCCAATCATGGATATTGGCATCGTTGGCGATATCTTCGGCAATTCTTGCATAATGTATGGAAGAATCCCTATTGGCCTTTCGGTGGTATATGTCCGAAATAAGCATTAGGGAACGGACCTTGCGCACATCGGTTTTGGAAGTTTTAAACAAGGAGTCCGCTACCCGAAGTGCTTTGTCCAGATCTGTGGTGGCGGTCACCATATAGGTGTGGTAGAAAATACTGTCGAAAGCCTTTTTGTCGGCGCTACGTTCGGTTTGGGCAAAAAAGACTAAGGGCCCCAATAAAAATGCTAGGCCCATGAGGGGATTTTTCATGGCAAATTGGTTTGATTGATGTAGGAAAAAGGATATAGGTCAAGTAGTGTGTTTTCTTCATTTGTAAACAAATATAGCAAGCTTTTGGGTTTTATTATGCTCTCCGTCAATTCCAATGTTTAAGATTATCTTAAAAAATTGCCTATCAACTAATAGCTAGATTTTTTTGTAAAAACATTACCAATGTCAAAACGGGAAGAAATTATCCAATTAGCGGACACCCTGATACGTCAGAAGGGCTACAATGCCTTCAGCTTCTATGAAATCTCAGATAGCGTGGGAATAAAAACTGCTTCCATACATTATCATTTTCGAACAAAATCGGATTTGGGAGTGGCAGTTATTGAACAACAAAGTGAAGACCTCAAAAGGTGGATAGAGAACAGTAAAAAAAGATCTACGGAAGAGAAGCTTGACCGGTTTTTTTCCATTTACGCAAAGATCCGACAAGAAAACAAAGTATGTTTGGTCGGCTCGTTGGCAACTGACTTCCATACTTTGGACAAAAAAATACAATGCAAACTAAAAGCTTTTTCAGAATTGATGCTGGATTGGGTCAGTGGTTTTTTAGAGGAGGGGAAAAATGAAAATGTATTTGGGTTTGATGGTTCGCCAAGGACAAGGGCGTTGATCATTATTTCCAATATGCTTGCCATAGTGCAGCTTTCACGATTAACAAATGACAGTGATTTTGAAGTGGTGAAAACATCGATTAAAAACGATCTATTAAAAAAATGACCATGGATAGACTGGAACAATTGAAATCATTCATTGGGAAGGAATTTACGGCATCGCCGTCCCCTTTTATGCTTTGGCTCAGGCCGATTGTGCTATCGGCAGAAAAAGGGCATTTGGAATTTGAATACCGAATCCGGAAGGAATGGCTCAATCCGATCGGCAATTTACATGGTGGGGTCACTGCGGCAATTATTGATGATGTGCTGGGAGCGACAATGTTTTCATTGAACGAACAGAGCTTTTTTACTACCATTAACAATGTGATTGACTATTTCGCCATAGCAAAAGAAGGGGAAAAGATAGTTGCGGAAACCAGCATTGTCAAACAAGGGAAACGATTTATCAACGCACAATGTAACATTTGGAACAAGAACAAAAGCAGGTTGTTGGCCAGAGGGACTTCCAATCTGTTCAAAATCGAGCTAAAAGAATAATTTATGGGAAGAGTGGTCATCACAGGAATGGGGGCATTGACACCCATTGGAAATAACAGCGATGATTTTTGGCAGTCGCTGATCAATGGTGTTAGTGGGGCTGCGGCCATTACAAAATTTGATGCTGGTAAATTTAAGACACAATTTGCCTGTGAACTCAAAAACTTTGATCCATTGGATTTTATTCCAAAGGCTGAAGCCAGAAAGTACGATCTGTTTACGCAGTATGCTTTGATCGCTGTAGAAGAGGCTGTAAAAAGTGGCAATATCAATTTTGACAACCTCAATAAAAATCGCATTGGTGTTATCTGGGGTTCGGGGAATGGAGGCATTGGTACCTTTCAACAACAAGTAACCGAATTTGTGCAAGGAGACGGCCCGCCCAGGTTCAACCCCTTCTTTATTCCTAAAATGATTGTGGACATAGCTTCGGGTATCATTTCGATCAAGTATGGTTTACAAGTATGGTTTACGAGGTGTAAACTTCACGACCGTTTCTGCCTGCGCCACTTCCAATACGGCAATCATAGATGCGTTCAATTACATTAAATGGGGCAAAGCGGACATGGTAATAACAGGGGGTTCCGAAGCACCTATTACGGAAAGCAGTGTAGGTGGGTTCAATGCTTCAAAGGCATTGTCTACTCACAACCAAGACCCTCAAATCGCCTCAAGGCCATTTGACCTAAACAGGGATGGTTTTGTTATGGGAGAAGGTGCGGGGGCGATCGTTCTTGAAGATCTAGAAAGTGCAAAAAAACGTGGGGCTACAATTATTGCCGAAATTGTCGGAGGGGGGATGGCAGCAGACGCCTATCATATGACGGGCACACATCCAGAAGGCGAAGGAGCTTATTTGGGAATGCTTGAAGCCTTGAAAGATGCAGACATATCTGCCGAAGAAATAGATTATCTGAATGCGCATGCCACATCGACACCACAGGGCGATAGTAGTGAACTTAAAGCAATAGAAAGAGTTTTTGGCCGACAGAACACCCTGAACATTAGTGCAACAAAGTCCATGACAGGACATTTATTGGGTGCTGCAGGAGCAGTGGAAGCAATTGCCTGCATAAAAGCAGTACAACACAATGTTGTTCCGCCCACAATCAACGCTGTGGACATCGACCCTGCGCTTAAGGACATCTTTGACCTGACTTTAGGAAAAGCCCGACAAAGACCAATAACGTATGCCATGAGCAACACATTTGGTTTTGGTGGGCACATTGCAACAACCATTTTTAAGAAATATTCGGAATAAAAGCAGCAAAATGTTGTAGCCAAAATAAAAACAAATTTAAGGCAAACTATGTCGGGGAAGCCCATCAGGAATTGACAGGAAATTTGAATGTCCACGAGTAGATCCATACCCATCAGAAAATCATCATAGTGTAAACCCTGTTGGTATAGGCCATGATTGAGGGAGGTGACCAAATTTACCACCACGAAGGCCTTGCAAATCCCGTCCCCAAAACCAGATAGTCTTTGGGAAGGCGCAAAGTGAAAAGATCAGTCCGATTTTGCCAAGGAGATGTCCTCGCCCAATCCCCATAATTGTTCACCACGGGCAGAGTGTATAGCTTGGTGTTATAGGGTCCTTGGTGATTTCCGTGTTTGATTTTGCCCATGAATCTTTACTATTGTGGTTTGAACCTCATTGTCATGGTTCCCATGTATACCGCTTCCACTTTAAAACCCGAAATCGGGGAGTGCATTTGATCGGATCCATGTGCATTTGATCGAAAAATGTTTGCCTTTCGGCGGTCCTTGGCGAATTTAACGGTATGGAACTGTCCGATGATGAAATAGCCGAACTCAAGCGGGAGCACCGAAAGTGCCGCGAGCGTCGCCTTGCCGATAGGATAAAGGCCGTTCTCTTGCTGGCCAAGGGACTTTCCTGCCAAGAGGTGGGGGAGATCCTTCTCTTGGACGACGATACCGTCCGTCGCCACGCAAGGCTGTATGCCCTGCACGGTGTCCGCGGGCTGTTGTCCGAGGGGCGCAGGGGCAGGGAGCCGATGCTCTCCCCCGGGCAGTTGCGCGAGCTCGATGCCCACCTGGGGGAAACGGTGTATCCGGGGGTGGCCGGGATAATCGATTGGGTCCGCTCCAGGTTCGCCCTGGAGTACTCCAGATCTGGCATGGCCGCCCTTTTGAAGCGCATGGGGTACGTCTACAAATGTCCGAAGGTGCTGCCCTCCAAGGGCGACCCGGAGGCACAACGGAGGTTCGTCGAGCAATACAGGGAACTGGAAAAGGACCTCGGGGAGGCCGACCATATTTATTCCATGGACGGTGTGCACCCACTGCACAACAGTGTGGCGGCCCACGGCCGGTTCAAGAAGGGAAGGCCCGCCCACCTGCCCTCCAATACGGGCAGGAACCGGATCAACCTGAACGGTGCGATCGACCTTGCGGCCCGCACGGTGTCGGTGGTCGAATGCGAAAGGATCAACGCCCAGGCGGTGGTCGCCCACCTGGAAGGGATATTGGAGGGACAAAAGGACGGGAAGGCCTATTTCATGGCCGACAACGCCCGGTATTACCGCTCCAAGGTGGTTCGGGCCTTCCTGGAAAGGGAGAAAAGGGCGGAAATCGTGTTCCTGCCCCCCTACAGCCCCAACCTCAATATAATCGAGAGGCTATGGCTAATAATGAAAAAGGAAGTGGTCCACAACAGATATTACGAGAAATTCGGGGAGTTCCGGGAGAACATCCTTGGGTTCTTCGAGAATGAAACCTGGAAAAAACCCTGCTATGAAAAAATCTTAACTGACAATTTTCATATAGTGGAGCCTGAATTTTCGGGTTTTAAAATGGCATGAGTATATATGGCGGATCTGGTGACCGAACCGCGTTGGCAACGTAGCGAGGGCACCTTTGGTGAAGATCCGGCATTGGCGGCAAACCATGTCTGCCATCGTCAGGGGCTTTCAGGGGGATAGCTTAAGTTCCACTTCCGTTGCCCTGACCACCAAACATTTTCCCGGGGGTGGGGCCACCTATAAAGGATTCGATCCCCACTACCACTTTGGCGGGAACGCCGTGTTCCCAGGGGAAAGATTCGAGGCCAACCTCTTGCCCTTCAAGGCGGCCATAGCGGCCGGAACCTCTTCCATCATGCCCTATTATTCCCTGCCCAAGGACACGCAGTACGAGGAAGTGGCCTATGCCTATGAAGAACTGAT
>CALDPL010000095.1 GCA_937911965.1 uncultured Allomuricauda sp.
GGAGTTCAGACGTGTGCTCTTCCGATCTCGATCGCGGAGTGGAAGAAACCTTCGAATTGGAACATGGCGGTCGGGGGTGGATTGCCCTGGGTGATGACATTTTAAATTTTTCTCGATGTACTGGTTCCAAGACGGAATAACCTAAAATCAATACACCTATGAAACCCTTGCAACTACTCTTTTTCTTGGCACTGACCGTTGTGATTTCCTGTTCGGAGGATAGCGCTTCCCCGGATGAAGTTTCGGTCGATATCACAGCCTCCGGTCTGAGCGATGACAAACTCCCGCTCAACAGTTCCGCCACATTCACCGCAAATGTCAGCAATTTTCAAGGTGACCCGGCCGACCTCATCCATCGATGGACCCTGTCCAAGGAACGGGGAGCATTGACCGATGGGGGAGTCGAGTTGCCCAGCCCCAGTTTAGTCGGGAATTCCATCCGTTGTATTGGAAAAACGGCAGGTGATGAACTGATTTTGGTTGAGGTGCTTGACACAAACAACACGGTCCTGGGAAAGGCCTCCCTGGACTTTACCATAGTTCCCCCCACAGATCCCGGCATAAGCCGCGAGTGTTTCGACCGGCCAAAAATCATCTATAGGTCCGGTTCATCGTTCTACGTCATAAACCACGATGGCTCCGAAGAGCAGTCCATCGGGATCAGTGGCGGCCTGAGCCTTGACATATCACCTGATGGCGAATGGATTGCCTGGAATGACGAATCTTCGGAGGGTTGGGACATGTGGGTACAGCGCTGCGATGGAACTGAGAGGACCATGATCGCCGGGGGCACCAGTGAAGATTTCCTTCCAAAGTTTGCAGCGGACAGCAAGACGGTCTACTTCCTCCGTCCCGAACCTTCACAGGAAAAGCCGTCCATCGGCTTTCGTCCAAGTGACATTGCAGCCTATGAAATGGAAACGGGAGAGTTCCGGTTCCTGACTACCTTATACCAGAACGATGAAAGGGCGACCGACCTCACGGTCTCTCCCATCACGGGTGATATCGCCTTCTTCCGCAGGAGCTATGAATCCTCGCCGGATGGGGACAAGGTTATTACCAAAATCTCCTTCCTGCAGCCCGAAACCGGCTTGATCCGCGATTTTGTCACCTTGCCCGAAGCCGCCTACAATTACGGTTTGGATTGGTCGCCTGATGGAAAGGACATCATATACTCTGCAAAAAACAGTCAGGAAAGGGGCATCTATAGGATTGACGTAACGGACGGATTCCAGCCCTTTCTCATCTTCGACGACCCTTCGCCCATAACCCAACCACCTTTGTACCCCCACTACTATGCAGGGGGCACACGGATTGTCTGGGGCGGCCAGGAGAACGATCAGACCAGCATCGACCTCTGGAGTATCGGCGCCAACGGCAAGGACATGCAGCAGATGACGAATAGGTCCGGTAGCGAGAACATGCAGGGCGTTTTACACTAAATAGTCAATCCTTAACAATGACTTAAGCGACTGAAATATAACATATTATAATGAATAAACCCATCAACATCGTTGTGTAATTGACAAGGTTTCCGTGACATACTGGCTCAATGATCGTCAAACGAGACCAAAATCCAAGGCCACTTCCCAACTGAGTTTTCTCGCACCACTCCTCGCAGGCGGAATTGCTTTAGCCCAAAAACAACCCTAACCCGTTATCCCATGTGATTGGCCGGGATTATGCAACAGGGGGCCCGTTACATCTGAAACCGATGGAGGAACACAGGGCCCCTCAGGGACTTCCTCAAGGGACATATTCGGGATAGCGTCAACTTTAAGCGAGCAGATTTGAACAAAATTTCGTCTGAATCGGAAAAATTTAACCCTTTTATTTTTTGCTCTACCCTATCGTCTGTACTCGCCATGATGCAAAGAAAGTCTTTTGTAATCTATTTCAAATTATGTGTAATTAATTTATGCTATAAACATTACAAATAATCAAATAGAATGGTGTTTTGGATGTCCAAAAACGAATTGACACATACAGATTGATGGAAACAAAAGATTGATGGTAATTATTGCCATCCACCTTCTTTGTTTACTAAAAACAATCGTCCTATTGCCGACCAAAGTTTTTTCAAGATACATTACGATAGTATCGGAAAACACAATTAATCGGGCTGCTTATGGTCTTGGTACTTCAGCCCTGTCTACCCATTGGGCCAGGTTATGGCTCCCACCAAGGCCCCACATTAAAAATCCGGCCGAGCCCTGTATTTATCAAATTTGCCCATTTTACTCCTATCACCCTATTTTAAAGGACGGCATTGTCAATCTCGAAGAGCTAGACTCTCGATGTAGAATCGCATATGGGAATCGGAGTTATGGATACAATTTCCATTAAATCTTTATCGAGAACTATATTTGGGCTATAAGATTAATGTTCAGCGACATAAATTCGTGTAGCTCCATCTTTCGATTCAGAAAAATCTAATCTTCTTTATAGTAAAATAACTAGATTATTAGTAATTATTGCTAATAATATTCTATATTTACTACATGCAGCTCTCGGGATTTATAAAAAACAGATTGACATTTGAGGAATATTCCTTCTCCCGTGAGGAATACATGGCCTATTCCGGAAAGGACTCAAATGCCATAACCACTGATTTGGCGTATTTATCCGAGAAAGGGGAAATCCTGGCCCTAAGAAAAGGATTCTACCTTATAATCCCCCCTAGGTATTCAAAACTGGGGGTTATCCCTTTGGAACTCTATGTACACAAACTATTTGAATATTTGAACAAGCCTTATTATATAGGCTTATACTCGGCCTCGCAAATACATGGGGCCGCTCACCAAAAAACCCAAATTGAGTATATAATCACCCAAGGCTCCAAAATGTTGGACATTAGAAAGAAAAGCTTTGCCATTGATTTTTTCCTTACCTCCAATTGGCCGAAGACCAATATTGTTCAAAAAAAATCGGATGCAGGATATTTCAACGTTTCAGACCCATTATTGACCATAGTGGATTTAATATACCATCAAGGAAAGTTAGGTGGGATAAACAGAATGCTGGCAAACATCGAGGAACTTATTGAAGTGGTTGAACAAGACCAAATCAATTCCTTGCTACAATGGTATCCACATAAAAGTGTTCTACAACGATTGGGTTATATATTGGATTATATAAATCCCAAAATGGATTTGCAGGAACCTATTCAAGGGTATTTGAAAAAACATGGGTATTACCCTGTTTTGTTGAATCCATCCGATAAATCCAAGCCAGGTGCTGTGAATAACCTATGGAAAGTGGATGTAAATATTAAACTGGAAAGCGATTTATGATACCAAGGCCCGATATAGCTAAATGGCAAGAACATGCGCCATGGAAATCATTTTCACAGGTGGAGCAGGACTTGGTCATATGCAGAACCCTTGTCGCCTTGTTCTCCGATGATTTTCTAGGGGAGAACCTGGCTTTTAGAGGGGGAACCGCCTTGCATAAACTATACTTGGATCCCGCCCCCAGGTATTCTGAGGACATTGATCTTGTCCAGATCAAGAAAGGTCCCATCAAACCGATCATGAAGCGGATCGGGGAGATACTGACTTTTTTTGAAGAACCTAGGAACACAAGGATTGGCGGACATGGGGCAAAGGCATTTTATCGTTTTACTTCTGAATATGAAGACATACGCTTACGCCTCAAATTGGAAATCAATTGCAAGGAACATTTTAATGTGTTGCCGTGGGTGGCGTTCCCATTTGAGGTAAAAAGTGAGTGGTTTTCGGGCAGTGCCAAAATTAGGACCTATGACATCAATGAACTTTTGGGAACCAAATTGCGGGCATTGTACCAACGTACCAAAGGAAGAGATCTTTTCGACTTGAATTATGCCCGTTTGCATTTGGAGTTGGACACAAATGCCATTTTGAATTCTTTTAATGAATACATGGCCTTTTCAGTGGGTAAACCCCCCAGCCAAAAGGAATTCCTATTGAATATTGGGGAAAAAGAAACCAATCCAAGTTTCACGGGAGATATGGAAGGATTGTTAAGACCGGAAATTGAGTATGATCAAAAGCTTGCTTTTGAGTGGTTAAAGGAAGTGTTGATTTCCAAGATGAATTGATTGCCCCTATGTTGTCCCCACCATAAAAACAAAAAGCTCCCGATTTCTCGGAAGCCTTGATTTTACTGTTGTGGTCCCACCTGGAGTAATTTTTTTCTACACTAT
>CALDPL010000096.1 GCA_937911965.1 uncultured Allomuricauda sp.
ATGATATTGCTATTTTCAGTGAGTGTCTTTTCGCAGAAGAAAAGTGACCTTTTTGCAGAAATCGACCGGTTAAAGTTGCAGATATCGGATGTACAACAGGAACTGGCCAAGGCCAAAAGGGAGATTTCCGCCAGCAATGCCCGGGCCGAGACCCTGGAGGTCGAAAATTTGAGCCTTCGAGACGCCAATGCGACCCTGTTGGGGAATATGGGAAACTTCTCCCAACTCTCCAAGTTCGGACAACGTGAACAGGGCCATGGCGGCCTTGGCAAGAAAGGAAAAGCAGCTCAGTGGCATCAACGATATGATATCGGACAATGATTCCACCGCCGTGGTGACCTTGACCCGGGCCAAGCAAGTCCTGGGCGAAAATGCCAATGTGGGCATTGGCGAGGGTGAAATCGTCGTCGCCAACAAACTGGACGCCCTATTCGGCTCCGACACCTCCATAGAGCTCAGCGAGGAGGGCAAGGCCAGTTTGTCCAACCTCGCCAAGCTGATCCAGGCCAACCCGTCCCTTGGCATTCAAGTGGAGGGCCTGAACATCACCGGAGAGTTCACAACGAGCTATGATCAGGTCACCGCCGTATCCAAGGAATTGGTGGGAACCCTGGGCATCCCGGCAGAAAAAATCAATCTCAGCGTACGGGACGGCAACTTCAGGGAAGGGATCAATATCAGGTTAATGCCCGATTACAAAGGATTCTATGCCAAGGCCAAGGAAGCGGCCAAGGCGGCCCAATAAGGAAGGACCCAACATACTTTTTGGAATTTTAATGCGTTCTTGCTAACGTAAAATCCATTAAAACCAAACCATCCAATGAGTGGAGTCGACATTCTTCAGCTTTTCGCATTTTTATTGCCCGCAGTGGTGACCGGTGTGGTCGCCTTTTATTTCTTTAGGCTCCATACCCGAAACGAGGAAGGCCGCAGGCGCTTTTTGCTTCACAAAGACTTGCAAAAGGACACCCTGCCCGTTCGCTTGCAGGCCTATGAACGAATGACCCTTTTCCTGGAGCGGATCGCCCTGAACAACCTGGTGGTCCGGGTAGCGCCCAAGAGCAAGGGAAAAAGTGATTACGAGAACCTTTTGATCAAGCAGATCGAAACCGAGTTCGAACACAACCTTCCCCAACAGATCTATATGTCGGAACAGTGCTGGAACATCATTAAGACCGCCAAAAATGCCACCATACAGATCATCCGTTCCGCCGGGATGAGCGAAACGGATTCCCCCGACAAGCTGAGGGAGGACATCCTGAGCCAATCCCTGGAGAAGCAATCGCCTTCCAACACGGCCCTTGCCTTTGTAAAGAAGGAAGTGGGCGAACTCTGGGATTGATCTCTATTCCTTGCGGTCAACGGCGAGGGGGCTGGTTTCGGCATTTTTGTTCTTGGCGTACAGATAGCCCCGTTTCCACCAAGAGATCATACGTTCCTTATTGAATATCAAAGAGTTTGTGGTCAATACCGTAGGGGTATAGTAAAAGTTGATGATGGCATCCTTCTGGTTGGCCACCAATTTTCCGATCCGGATGTTCTGGTTTTCGATCCGATCCAACATAAAGCTGAATATGGTGGTTATCAAATCAAAAGGGTTTTTGGACGATACCCGGTTCATATAGTCCACCTCGGTGTGCAATACCACCACATCCAGTTCGGTGGCGCCGCGTTCGAGGGCCTCCTCAATGGGTACAATGCTGCCCAGGCCCCCATCGGCATATTCACATCCATTCCTTTTGGCCAAGCTCATAAAAGGGGTGTAATTGGATGAGATCCAGATCCAATCACAGAATTCCTCATAGGTACAGTCCCGGATCGATTTGTATTCCACCTGGTTCAGGGACAGGTTGGACACGGTCACCACAATATCGGCATGCCCGGACTTGAGCTCATTGAATTCCTCAAGGGTTATGGATTTCCGTATAAGTTTTCTCAGATTCTCGCTCTCCCCAAAGGTCTTCTTCCCCCGGATAAAGTTTTTAAGCACATTGAAGTGGTTGATGGCAATGATTTCCACCCCATGCCTTTTTCTGATCACAAAGGGACAGTTGCTGAAGATACTGTCCTGATCGACCGAGGAATAGATTTCCCTGATCTTGTCCATCTTGTTCAGGGCCAGATGGGAAATCAATAGACTGCCGGTGGAAGTGCCCACAAAAAGGTCGTATTTGTGTTTTGCTTCCCCGATAAGGAAGTGGGCCACACCTCCCGCAAAAGCACCCTTGCTTCCCCCCCCTGAAATGACCAATGCCCTCATTCACCCAAAGTTTTGTCCAAATATTGCCTTTCTTGTTGATTTAACAAAGGATATAGGGACTTTAGCCGGGCCGGGCCCTCCTCTTGCCTTAAAATCCCATCCAAAATATTCCGAGCGGACTTTTTAAAATGCCAGACATGGTGGTTGCACGCATCCAAAAGATTGACCAATTCCCTATCGCCGAACCCTCCTACGGCCTTCAAATACTGAAAGGCCAACAAGCGGGTCTCAAAGTGGTTCTCCGGTCCGGTATAGGAGGACAGCTCTTCAAAATAAAGTGCTTTGGAGCCGGGTTCATAGCCTTCGGTGGCCACGGCCAGCAAAAGCCAGAGCAACCGTATGTTCTTGTTGGGAAAGCCCACCACCCCTTTTGTTCGGTCCAGGTACCTTGCCCTGTGCCGGGGATGGGAGGACCATAGCTTGTAGAGGGCGGTCTCGATGTTCGCATAGCTGGGGTCCCCCAAAAGCCCCTCGACCCCTTGGACCAAATCCTGGGGAATGCCGTCCATGCCCTGGACGATGGCCCGTCTTTGCCCAAGGTCCCCCGTTTTTAGGATCACGGCCTTGAAACTGGATGAAAATTGTTTGCCGTAATCCGTGATGAGCCTTTGCTTCAAGCGGCTGGATTCCAGTCCTGCCCATGCCCCCTCCAATAGTTCCCCGGAATTTTCCACATGCTTTCCAATCTCCTCCTTCAATTGAAAATACCTACGGATCGAACCGCTTTTTTCCTTGAGGTAGTCCAGGGCCCGACCGAAGTGAAAATCGGCAGATATCAACCATTGCTCCTTAAAGGTGGAAAGATCCATATCGGAGACCTTTTCGATTTCCGTCAAATAATCCGGTATCCCCACATTTTGATATGCATGCTTTTGCAGGTAGTTCCGGGTCCCTTCCCTAAAATGGGCATCCCCTACCCTTTCGCGGAGCACGACCAGGGCCCAGGCCCCTTTTTCATAAAAGGTAAGGCTTCCGGCCGCCGGGTTTTCCAGGGCCTCCCCCAGCCCGTCCTCGGAAAAACGTTCCAGGGCCTCCGCAGTTTCCAATAGATGCCAATAAAAATGATCTTCCCCAAAGATGTCCCGTTCCGCCAGATAGGCGTAATAGGTGGCAAAACCCTCGTGAAGCCAATGGTGCTCGGCACTGCTTTCGGTGACCAGGTTCCCAAACCAGTGGTGTGCCATTTCGTGGGCGTTGACATTGACATAATTTTTATCGACAAAGGCGATGGAGTCCACCATAAACTGGTCCGAGAACAGGGTACAGCCCGTATTCTCCATCCCAGCGTACAGAAAATCACGTACGGGCAACTGTCTATAGACCCCCCATGGGTAGTCCACCCCGATTTCCCGTTCCAAAAAATCAAAGATTCGCCGCGTATGCCTATAGGTGGGTTCCACCTTGGAACTGTCCCGGGGGTAATGGTATAGTTCCAAGGGTATCCCCGATGTGGAACTTATCGTTTTCTTATCGTATTTGCCTATGGCAAAGGCCAGTAGATAACTGCTCATGGGCCGTTGCATGTCAAAGGTCCAACTGATGCGGTCCCCATGGTCCTCCCGCCTGATCAAAATCCCATTGGCCGCCACCCGGTACCTGCGATCGAAGGTAAGGGTCAGGTCAAACTCCACCTTTTCCGTCATATCGTCAAAACTGGGCAACCAATGGCTGGTATACTTTCCCTGGCCCTGGGTCCAGATCTGTCCCATGCCCGGGTCTGCGTCCTCCCACCCCAGAAAATAAACGGTTTGGGCGGGATGGGCCAGATACCCGAGTTCCAAGCGGTGGGATTCCCCTTGTCCAAAGTCCCCATCTATGACAATCTTGTCCGGGCCGCTCCTATGGGCCACGGGCCTGCCGTCGAGAAGCACGGTGGTAAAGGCCATTTGATGGGCATCCAGAAACAGACTGTCCACCGCCTCCCTGACCTCGAAATCATAGACCACCCGGCCCTTGATGGCCTTTTCCACGGTCAGGGGCTCCACCCAAACCTCCCCCCGAATAAAGTCCACCCGCTCCTGGATCTGGGCGGAAAGGCATTGTAGGAAGATAAAAAAAATAAGACTGGGGAACAGCTTCATAAATTTACTGCGGAAACCCATCCATCTTCAGTGGATGGGAGGAAAGCAGTCATCCCCTTT
>CALDPL010000097.1 GCA_937911965.1 uncultured Allomuricauda sp.
CGATCCCACCGCCCAGGCTGCCATAGCCGAGGGCCAGAACATCCAACCTGGGTACCTGATCTACAGGGACAGGAACAACGATGGGGTCATCGACGACGAGGACAGGACCGTGATAGGATCATTCCTTCCCGAGTTCACCTACGGGGGAAATTTGGGCATCAATTACAAGGATTTTGGATTCACCATGAACTTTTACGGGCAGTCCGGGAACAAGATCCTGAACCGCAAACGGGGGGAGATCATTTTTACCAATGACACCAATATGGATGCTGACCTGGCCAAGAACCGTTGGCATGGGGAGGGTACAAGCAACTCCTACCCATCCTCGGCAGGCCTTCGTGCCAGCTGGAACCAAAGACTCAGCAATTTCTGGGTAGAGGACGGGGATTTCTTCAGGATCCAGAACGTCCAGTTCGCCTATACCCTAAGGGGGGACAAATTGGGGGGCAATTCCCCCGATTTCAAGTTCACCCTAACGGCGGAGCGTCCCCTGACCTTGTTCAGCTACAACGGATTCAACCCGGAGGTTCCCAATGGGGTGGACCGGCAGACCTATCCGGTACCGGCCATATATACCATAGGGGTAAATGTTAAACTCTAAAAAAATTGAAATGAAAAATAGTATAAACCCTTTTTATAAATGGATGTTCGCACTGGTCGCGGTGTTTTTCATCCAATCCTGCAGCGATAAGTTTGAGGACATAGAAGGACAGCTCAATGCAGATGACCTCGATTACACCAATACCCAGAATATGATTCAGGCCATGGTGGGATCCTATCAAGTTTTTGCCACCCGGGGATGGGAAGAGCCTCTTCTGCTCTCGGTCCGGGGGGATGATGTCAATGCCGGCGGCCTGGGGGACCAGCCCCAATACGGGGAAACGGACCTCTATGTCTATCCCCAGGACTATTGGATGTACGGGGCCCTTTGGAACGGCCACTACGGGGACATCGTAAAACTCAATACAGCAATAGGACTGATCGAGAATTTCAGGGCCTTTGCCGATGCCCAGGGACAACAACGTGCCGATGGTTATATTGCGGAGATAAAGGTCCTTCGTGCTTGGTTGCACTTTAACCTGGCCAGGACCTGGGAGGACGTCTTCATCATTCAGACCACCGAACCGGATGGCGAAATTGCCGACGGTCCGGTCAGCAAGGAGGCCATGATGCAATTCATATCTGCACAGATGGACGAAGCCATACCCAACTTGCCCGATATGCGGCCCAATGAGAGGACCGACATTCCCGGGGGGGTGACCCGCTATACCGCCTATGCCATCAAAGCAATGGCCCATTTGGAACTGCAGGATTATCAGGGAGTGGCTGATGCCTGTGCGGCGATCATCAAATCCAACAAGTTTACCCTTTACCCCGATTTTTATGGACTCTTCAAAAAACCGGGTGAGCTGAGTGATGAAAGCCTCTTGGAAATGCAATATTCCGATTTCGGTGCCTCCAGTGGGGATGTCTTCTATCACCTTTATGCCCCTTATGGACCCCAGGGGTGGACCCCTGCCCGGGAAAATGCCGGTTCCGGTTGGGGCTTCTATGAGCCCAGCATGAAATTCATAAAGTTCATGTTGGATCGGGGAGAGACCATTCGGTTGGAGACCAGTGTGCTGTGGACCGATCGCGGTATAGCCGAATTGCAGAGCGATCCCAATTATGCCACTCTGCCTGGCTTTGTCAACAATACCACCCGGGACGGGGATGTTATAAACGATTACGCGAGGGCCATTTTTGCCAGTGGGAAGCATTATCTGCCCTCGGTACAGATCACCACCGGACGCAACGATTACGGAGGCGGCAAGAACAATATCGTGATCCGTTATGCGGAAATACTCTTGATGTATGCCGAAGCCCTCACCAGGGGAGCTAGCGGCAGTGGAATGACAGCGGACCAGGCGGTGAACACGATCCGCGGCCGGGCCAATATGGGAACCCTTTCCGGGGTAACCTCCGAGCAGGTGATGGACGAGAAATTTGCGGAGTTGGCCATGGAGTGGGGCATTCGGTTCTATGACATGATTCGGCTGGGCAACTTTGATGCCTTGAGCTATGATGGAAGGAGCTTTTCCGCGGACAAGCAGTACCTGCCCTATCCGCAGGCCCAAGTGGACGCACTTCCATCTTTGGGGGGAGGGGACAATTAATTCAAACCAACTTAAAAGGACAGACCATGAAACATATTTTTAAATCCATACTGCTGCTGTTGGGAGCATTGGTCATTTCCTGTGAACAGGGAATCGATCCAATAACCGCAGTGGCCGCGGGCGCCGATCAAACGGCCCCCCAAGTGACCATCACCTATCCGACCGAAGGGACGGTGATCCAGCCCTTTGAGGAGGTCTCCTCCATCGATATTGCCTTTCAGGTGACCGATGATATTGAGGTGAACGAGGTACGGGGCCCAAATCGCCCAATTCAATTCCTTTCCCGACTATAGGATTGTCATGAAGGAAGTGACCTTTAACGGCCTTGGCAACGGGGACCACAAAGTGACGGTCATTGCCACCGATGTGGAGGGCAAGACCACGACCCAGGAAGTGAACTTTTCCAAAACGGCGCCCTACAGTGCACAATTTGACGGGGAAGTACTCTATATGCCCTTCAATGGGGACTATATGGACTTTATCACCTTTCAACATGCCGGGGTGGTCGGCAATCCGGGTTTTGCCGGAGAAGGCTTTTTGGGCTCCAATTCCTATCAGGGAAGTCCGGATTCCTATTTGACCTTCCCCTTGGACGGTTTGAAGAGCCCTGAATTCAGCGCCGCCTTCTGGTATAAGATCAATCCCAATCCGGTCAATGCAGGCATATTGTCCATAGGGGACAATGCCGACGACCGAAATCAGGGTCTACGCTTCTTCAAGGAAGGCTCCGCGGAATCCCAGGTCTTTAAACTCAATGTGGGGACCGGAGCCGGGGAGAGCTGGAACAATGGGGGCGTACTCGATGGGACCACAGGGGAATGGGTGCATATCGCCATCTCCATCTCCCAGACCGAGACCAACATCTATTTCAATGGGATGGAAACCCAAAAAGGCGTGATGACCGGACCCATAGATTGGACCGGTTGTGAGGAATTGGTGATCGGTTCCGGAGGGCCTACCTTTGATTACTGGGGCCAC
>CALDPL010000098.1 GCA_937911965.1 uncultured Allomuricauda sp.
AGCATCCCAATGGGATGGGAAACAGCAGTGATTTGGTCGGGAGGTACCTGCACGATTCCACAGGAGGGGACCTTATGGCCTTCGTGCCGGATCTCATGAACCGAAAAACCTCCTACAATGAGGATGGTGTTGGGGGCATGCACGTGTATTCCCCTTGGTGGGGCGACAACTCTAAACTGGATTTCCCCAGAGGATATCATATCGAGATCTGGGGCGGCATGGGAATGCCCAGCTATGGTTTTGGGTTCAACGTCAATGAATTCAATAAATTCTTCGGCACCAAGGTCGGCGGTTATGGGGACATACTGAGAAGCGATGCGAAAAAGTATTACGGGGCCGTTGTGGGGCTCAGCGGACGCGGGGAATCCATTGCCCTGAAGGACAATTATTGCGAAATCGACCCCAATGCCGTGGACCAATGGGGCATACCCGTATTGAGATTCCATTATAAATGGTCCGAAAACGAGATCAAACAGGCCAGGCATATGCAGGACACCTTCGAGGAAATCCTCACTAATTTGGGCGGGGAAGTGATCGGGGGCAAGGCGAGCAAGGAAAAGAACTACGGGCTGCACACCCCGGGGCGCATCATCCATGAGGTGGGTACCACCAGGATGGGGGACGACCCCAAGACCTCGGTGACCGATAAATACCAACGTCTGCACGATGTGGACAATGTCTTTGTCGTGGATGCGGGGCCGTTCACTTCCCAGGCGGACAAAAACTGTACCTGGACCATATTGGCGCTCTCCTGGAGGGCCTCGGACCATATTGTAGACCAATTGAAAAAGCAAAACCTATAAGCTCATGGACAGAAGGAAAAGTTTAAAATCAATCGTCTTGGGTTCCGTGGCCGGGGGACTGGCCCTAAAGGGATGCAAGCCCGGGGAGACCCCTAAGGAGGAGCTTACAGGGCCACCGCCACAGATCAAATGGATGACGGCCGAGGAAAACAAATTGATGGCCGAACTGCAGGCCGAGGAATTTTTCAACGCCCACGAACTTGCTACCCTGACGGTGCTCTGTGACCTTATTTTGCCGGGGAGCGAAGAGTTCAAAAGTGCCTCGGATGCCGAGGTGGTCCCTTTCATTGAATTCATGGTCAAGGATATCCCCGAGATGCAAGTGGAACTAAGGGGCGGTTTAATGTGGTTGGACCACAAGTGCAACACGGATTTTGGAATGGAATTCAAAACGGCTTCCCCGGAGCAGCAGAAGGCCATTTTGGACGAAATTGCCTATTACGACCCGGAGGTCCCCACCTTGGAACGACCCTTTGGGGTGAATTTCTTTTCCACGGTCAGAAACCTTACCATGACGGGCTTCTATACTTCCAAGATCGGAATCGAGGAATTGGGGTACCAGGGCAATATGCCCAATGTGTGGAACGGGGTCCCCGAAGACGTCTTGGAACAACACGGGGTTTCTTATGACCCGGAGTGGTTGGCCAAATGTGTGGACCAGAACACCCGAAATACGGTGGCCGAGTGGGACGAGGACGGAAATTTGATCAGCTGA
>CALDPL010000099.1 GCA_937911965.1 uncultured Allomuricauda sp.
GTATTGTACGCTGTATACCGCATCGGCTCCGGAATTGACCACGTTGATGTTATCGTTGAAGGCTGTCTCCACATCCCCCCAGCGCACCAGGTCGAACCAGCGTAGGCCCTCAAAGAAAAATTCATGCAGACGTTCCTGCTTCAGGGCATCCAGGGAATAGCCCACCGGTCCCAGACCGGCCCTTAGCCGTACCGCATTCATTCCATCGGCCGTTTCGGAGATTTCCGAGTGCATCAACAGTACATCGGCATAGCGCATCAGGATAAAATCCTGGGCGGCCCAGAGTTGCATGGGGTCGCCATGGCTCATATTGTACAAAAAGTAGAACATTCCCTTGACCCCATCCAAGCCGGCCGGGTCTGGATGTTGTATGGTGGTGTATTTCTTGTTGAACAGGCCGGTCTCGTGGTCCCCTTTGTTGGCTTCGTAACCATCGGTGCCCTGATCGGCATTGCCCATTTCCAAAATGGAGCCCACTTTCCGCTCATCGGCATCGTCCCATTGGTTCCACAGTTTTGGGTTTACGGTTCCCCATCCCCATCCCTGTCCAAAGGGCACCATGGAATTGTCACGGATACCAAAGAACAGGGGCATCCTGTTGTTGAATTGCTGGCCTGGTCCCCAATCCGTTATGGAATAGCGATGGGCGAACATGGTTTCCAAGTTTCCGGTTCCATAGGTGGGGGAGTGTCCGTCCTGGCCCACCCAATCCAAGCCTTCCGCTTCTGCCCAGGGCAATACTATGGTCTCTGCGCTGGTGTTGACATAGGAGTAGGGCCAAAGGTTCCTGAAATCCCCGGCCAGGTCATGACCGCTGTTGTTCATACAGTCCTCGAGATAGGCCAGGATATCGGCCTTGGAAAGGGAGCCCCCGTCCGCCAAGGGAAGTTCAGTGGTGGGCTGGCCTTCCATATGGGTCATATACCCGGTATAATAGAGATAGGCCCGGGCAATATAAGCCTCTGCCACCCATTTGTTGGCATGGCCGTACTGGGAGGTGGGAATGCTGGTAAAGGAAACGCTGGGCATGGTCTCAATGGCCGTTTTAAAGTCCGAGGCGATCTGTGCATAGGTTTCCGTGATCGAGGACCTGGGAGCGTCCCTGGGGTCGTCAATGGCCAGGATCAGGGGCATGCCCCCAAAGAACTTCACGGCCCTGAAATAATAGAATCCCCTCATGAAATAGGCCTCACCAATAATTTGGTCCTTAAAGGCCACAGCTTCCTGGGGAAGGTCGAAATATAGGCTAAGGTCCACCTCGGCCGCCTTTTCGATCAGGGCATTGGCCCTTGTGACCCCATTATAGGTCTCGATCCATAGGTCGGCGTAGGTATCCTCTTCGGGATCTTGGAACCCGTCCACGTTCTTTGCCGATCTGTCATCGGGACCGCCCCCACCGAGCACCATATCGGACAGCAAGTTGGCGGCTATACCCTCATCGCTATGGACCCCTGCAGTGTAAAGGGCATTGTACACCCCTGCCATGGCCTCGTTCAGATCCTGTGGGCTCTGGTAGAAATTGTCCAAACTCTTTTCATAAAGGTTCTCCGTATCGAGTAAACTTTCACTACAGCCCGCCATAAAGATCAAGGAGGCCGCGTAAAGTGTATATTTTAGGTTTTTCATCATCTTAGACTTTAAAATTAAAATTCAACACTCATTCCGAACATCCAGGTCCTGGGCAGCGGGTAGAGTCCAAGGTCGATTCCCGAGGCCCAACCAAAATCTTCGGGCTCGCCACTACCAAACCTGACATCGGGATCCATTCCCTTGAACTTAGTAAAGGTGTACAGGTTGTTGATCGAGGTATAAAGCTTGATCTGGGAAATGAATTTGATATTGTCCAGATAATCCCCCAATTTAAATCCTACCGTCAGGTTGTTGATCCTCAGGAAATCGGCATCCTGCATATAAATGTCCGAAATGTTCTGAATATTCCGGTTGGATACGGAGCTCAGGCGGGGCAGGCGGTTCGAAGTCCCCTCCCCATGCCAACGGCCGAATATTTCCGTGGTATAGTTTTGATCGTAATTATCGGAAAACGAACGGTAGGACTGCATGACCTGCATGCCGTATTTTCCCGATAGGGTGGCATTGGCATAGAATCCCTTGTACTCCGCATTGAGCTGTATGCCCAGTTCAAAATCCGGATTGGGCTTGCCCAGCATGGTCTTGTCGGCCTCATCGATCACCCCGTCCTGGTTCCGGTCCACAAAGCGCACATCGCCGGGGCGTTGGTCGCTGAAGTAGGGGGTACCGTCCGTGGGTTTGACATAGGCGTCCACCTCATCCTGGTTCTGTAGGATCCCATCGGTCTGGAAGCCGTAGAAGAAGCCGATCGGCTTGCCCACTTCCGCCCGGGAGACCGCTGCGGTGCCCTGGGCCAGGATGTGGTCCTGTCCGGTGATGATCCCTTCCGCATTGGCGATCCTGGTGATCTCGTTCTTGTTGAAGGCCCCACTGACGGTGGCCCCGTATTTGAAGTCCCCACTGTAATCGTTCCAGGAGAGCATTAGTTCAAATCCGCGGTTCTCGATATCCCCGCCATTGATGAATGGTGGTCCGGCACCTGCGGTCCCTTGGATCGGGGCCACGACCAACCAGTCCTTGGTGGTCTTGATGTACCAGTCGGCCGTAAAGGCCAATCGGGAATCAAAGAAGCGGGTGTCCAGTCCAATGTTGAGCTGTTCCGAGGTCTCCCATTTCACATCGGGGTTGGTCACCCGTGCCGGTACCGCAGTGGCCCCGGAAATGGGCTTGGTGTCCCCAAAATAATAGCCAGGGTTCCGGTATGCGATATTGGAGCTGTAGATGAAATTGTCAATGTTCTGGTTCCCGTTCTGGCCCCAACTTCCCCTTAATTTGGCGAAGTTCATGACCCCTTGGTTCCCGATAAAATCCTCATTGGTCATGATCCAACCCGCGGAGACCGAAGGAAAATACCCCCAGCGGTTTCCCGGGGCGAAATTCGAGGAACCGTCAGCCCTCATGGTGGCCGATAGCATGTATTTCTCCCTATAATCGTATTGTGCCCTGGCAATGTAGGACAATAATCCTCCCCCGCCTGCGGCCCAGTCGGCCCCCCAGGTGTTGATGGAGCCTATATCACTTTTGTCCACATTGTTCAAGAAGGCATATTTCGGATGGCCAAAACGGGTTCCCGCCATGGAGCCCCCGACCTCATTGTTGAGCTTGCTCTTGATCACCTCATTCCCGATAAGGGCAGTGATCTTGTGGTCATTGATCGTCTTCTCATAGGAAATTGTATTGGTCCAGGTATGTTCGGCACCCATGTACTGGCTTTGGGACGCACCGTCCTTGGCATTGCTGTACATGACCCCCAAGGCATAGGTTGGGGTCCATGACCTGGAGTGGCCAAACCAGGAATTGATTCCAAAGGAGGTCCTGAATTTCAGGTCCTTGATTCCAAGCGCCGCCGCGAACCGCGGTGGGTCGTTCCGGTCGTTGCTGAACGAGGCGAACCCGTCGACCTCGCTCACCG
>CALDPL010000100.1 GCA_937911965.1 uncultured Allomuricauda sp.
CGCTGAGCGTGCGCTACATCACCGGGCGGCCGATCAAGTTCATCGGTACCGGGGAAAAAATGGACGCCATCGATGTGTTCCACCCTTCCAGGATGGCCGACCGTATCCTGGGCATGGGGGATGTGGTCTCCTTGGTGGAACGGGCACAGGAACAGTTTGATGAGGAGCAGGCACGGAGGATCCAAAAGAAGATTGCCAAGAACAAATTTGGCTTTGATGACTTCCTCGGTCAGATCCAACAGATCAAGAAAATGGGCAGCATGAAGGATCTGATGGGGATGATCCCGGGGGCCGGAAAGGCCTTGAAGGGCCTGGACATTGACGACGATGCCTTTAAGCATATCGAGGCCATCATCCATTCGATGACCCCGGAAGAGCGTTCCACGCCCTCGCTTCTGAACGCCAACCGTAAAAAACGCATTGCCGCAGGGAGTGGGACCTCCATACAGGAAGTGAATCAGCTTCTGAAACAGTTCGACCAAATGAGCAAGATGATGAAGATGATGCAGGGTGGGGGCGGAAAGCGGATGATGCAGATGATGCAGAACATGAAATAGGCAAGACCGGCCAACAAACGGATCGACCAATAATAAATACCCAACGCACCCTATGGAAATCCTTGACGGGAAAAAAGTATCGAATCAAATTAAGGAAGAAATCGCCCTCTTGGTGGAGGGGATGAAAAAGCGGGGCGAAAAGGTACCCCATTTGGCGGCAGTCCTTGTGGGAAATGACGGGGCGAGCCTGACCTATGTCGGAAGCAAAGTGCGCTCCTGCAAGAAAATAGGCTTTGAATCCACCCTGATCCACCTCCCGGAGGATACCAGTGAACAAGAGTTGTTGGCACAGGTGGCCGAATTGAATGCAAACCAAGATATAGACGGGTATATCGTACAATTGCCCCTGCCCAAGCATATTGATGAACAAAAGGTCCTATTGGCCGTGGACCCCGACAAGGATGTGGACGGGTTCCATCCCACCAATTTCGGGAAAATGGCCCTGGACATGGAAACCTTTATCCCGGCAACCCCTTTTGGGATCATGGAACTGTTGAGAAGGTACCAAGTGGAAACCCGTGGAAAACATACCGTGGTAATCGGAAGGAGCCATATTGTGGGAAGACCGATCAGCATCCTGATGAGCCAAAAAGGAGAAGCTGCCGATTCCACCGTGACCTTGACCCATAGCAGGACCAAGGACATCAAGGCCCTGACCCTACAAGCGGATATTGTGGTATCCGCCTTGGGAGTCCCTGGATTCCTAAAGGCCGATATGGTAAAGGAAGGGGTTGTCGTCATCGATGTCGGCATTAGCCGGGTACCCGATGATTTCTTGGACAAGGGGTACTATATCACCGGGGATGTGGATTTTGACCAAGTGGCCAAAAAGGCCTCCCATATTACCCCCGTTCCAGGGGGAGTGGGCCCCATGACCATTGCCATGCTCTTACAGAACACCCTTTTGGCCAGGGAGCGCCATAGATCAAAAAATTCCTGACGGATTTTCAATCAAGAAGGCTGGATCGTTTGGTCGGTCTCCGGACTGATGTGATCGAACTCGGTTTCCCCTTCATCATTGGTACATGAACACACCATAAGGGATAGGAACAGTGCGACGATAAGCAGGTATGGACTTTTCATAATCGATGGATTTGGGAGGGCCAAAGGCCCGTTCATACCCATAACGCACCTGAACCGGGAATCTTGTATGTCAGAACATGTTTTCGACGATTTACCCCTCTTCAAATCAATGTATTATGGGGGTATTTAGTCTTTGAAGCCGTGCATGCGGCGTTAAAAACCCTATTTGGCAAACAATTGCCCAATATCCTTAAAGGACTTAAACTCCAATGCATTGCCCGCGGGATCCAAAAAGAACATGGTGGCCTGTTCCCCGACCTCTCCCTCAAAACGGATATAGGGTTCTATGACAAAGGAAATTCCCTTGGACACCAATTTCCTTGAGAAGTCCTGAAAGTTGTCCCAGGGCAGCACCACCCCAAAGTGGGGCACCGGCACCTGCTTCCCATCCACGGGATTGCTGTGGAGTTTCCCTTGGGCTTTGGGTTTGTAATGAATGACCAATTGGTGGCCGAAAAAATCAAAGTCCACCCAGTGGTCGCTGTGGCGGCCTTCAGTGCATTCCAGTACTTCCCTATAGAATGTTCGGCATGCTTCAAGATTGTGTACCGGTATGGCCAGATGAAAGGGACTTAGGGCATTCATATGAAAGGGGTATGATATAATCTCGTGAAAATTAACCTTTCTACATCAAGCTTCCAAAAAAGAAACAATCTGATCGTTCACATCGTCCTGGTGCATGGAATGGCCCAGGCCTTCGGTGCTTATCAAAATGCTGCCCTTCCAGTTTTCATGGAGCTGTACCGAGGCATGGTAGGGGGTGATCGTATCCAATCTGTCGTGCAGGATAAGCCCTTTTTTGTCTATGGACCGGGAAAACCTGGAAGTGGAAAATTCCCGTATCCCAAAACCGAAGCGATCCTTTATATAGGAATCCAACCCCTTCATCACCCTATCGTTGAACCTCAAAAGATTTTGAAAATGGGCCATGATTTCATGAAATTCCGAAGGAGCCCCAATGGTCACCAGTTTTTCGACCTGGGAAGAAGGCTTTTTATACTGGTTGTACAGTATGGTCAGACCCCCCATGGAATGTCCCACCAGATATTTGGGACCATACTTCCCCACCATATGGTCCACGGCCTCTTCGTAGAGGGGGGCATGTAGATAATCACCCGTGGAATGGCCATGTGCCGGGGCATCAAAGGCAATGATGTCATAATCGGCCTCCCTGAGTTTCCCTATCAGATTGCGCCAACGAAAAGTATTGCTCTCCCAACCGTGTACCAACAGTACGGTATCCTTTTTGCCCGGCCAATGGTAGGACTGTACCTGCCGATCGGAAACGGTTTCCACGGCCATTTTTGCCCGCTCCAAATATTCGGCCTGTTGCGGCTGTACCCGTCCCTTCCTTACCCTACAGAACAGGTGAAAGGCGCTATGGGCCGACTTTTTGGGTGAGATCAAGCTGTAAAGGTTATAAAATTGCCCATAGAACAGGGGCAAAAGGGATCGGAGTTTTTTCTTCATAAAGGTTACTTTTTGTAACTTACTCTATAATTGAAACTAAAATACACCAACATTTTTGAATTCGAAAGAAGTTACTCCCACCAAACCAAGTATGGATATGGAAACCATTGTTGAAAATCAAAAGATTGCGACCATTGAAAAGTTGAAAAAAATGTTCGGGCACATTGATTACAGAAACCCACCGAAACTTTGTCCGGTACGGGATGTGATGTCAGTGGCTTCCGATCAGTGGAGTATATTGATCCTTTTGTGGTTGGGCTATTTTTCGGTCTTGAGATTCAACAAGCTCAAGAAATACGTCTACGGCATTTCGAGCAAGGTTCTGAGCCAACGCCTGAAAGTCTTGGAGGCCGATGGCTATGTCCATAGACAGGCCTATGCCGAGGTGCCCATCAGAGTGGAATACCGACTCACGGATTTTGGTCAACTGTATGTGGAGAAATTGTTGGACCTGACCGAGTGGATGCACGACAACAGTCCCAAGGTCCTGGCCAACAGGGAGCAATACGGTCTGGTCTAATTCGACGGGGAATCCCAGCCGATCATCAAAAACTTGATCTTGGCGTCAGGGGGTATCTGTACCGCTTCTATATCGGTATTGCCAAACCTCAAGTTTCCCGGGAGTTCTTTCTTGTCCATGGTAAAATATAGATTGCTGCCCTTGGGGAAGATCACAATATTTCCAAGGGTGGTCACGATCTTTTTGATCTCATAGTGCCTTTCAATGTCCTTGAACCTGCTTTTTAACCCAATTCCGTTTTTGGTCATGTATCTGGGGTCGATGATCTGGATCGTTCCGATACCGGGAACACTGTCTGTATTTGGAGTGAGGCTGAGCAGGTGTTTCCCCCCTTTTTCGTAGATATCCACCCTGGCGTTCACGGCCCCCAATCTTAGGGCCGAACTGTCCCGTACGATCGAATCCGAGGGAAACAGGTTTTCCAGATCCCTGACCTTGGAGGTTTGTTCCAAGGGTCCGATGCCGGTCTCGGAAATAAGGAATGGACCCTCCTTTCCACACGATTGCAATGCTGTCCCTACAAGAAGCAGGGCAAGTAATTTTACCGTTCTTTTCACAAAATCTATTTTACCACTTTTTTCAATATTCCCAACATTCCCCGGATGAAGGTCGCACTGGTAAGTACTTTGACCACCGGGTTCATTCGGGTACTTTTTCTCGATGTTGTCGTTTTCCTTTGGGAGGAGGTCCGCTGCATCTCCTTTTCGGCTTCCAATTCCGCCCGTTCTATTTTTGCCCCCAGGATTTCATAGGCACTTTCCCTATCGATCTGATCATTGTATTTTTTGACCAATTTGGAACCGTCCAATACTTCCTTGATCTCATGGTCCAGGAGAATGTCCATTCGGCTCATGGGTGCCCGTACCATGGTAGCTGCCAATGGGGTGGGCCTGCCTTTTTCGTCCAGGGCGGATACCAGGGCCTCCCCGGTGCCCAGGGAGGTCAGCACCTCGGCGGTATCGTAGAATTCGGATATTGGATAGTTCTGTGCGGTAAGCTTTATGGCCTTTCTATCTTTGGCCGTAAAGGCCCGCAGGGCATGCTGTACCTTAAGGCCCAATTGTGCCAGAACATCATCGGGAACGTCCGTGGGGTTCTGGGTCACAAAATAGAGCCCGATTCCCTTGGATCGGATGAGTTTCACTATGCTCTCGATCTGGTTCAACAAGGCCTTGGAGGCATTGTCAAAAATCAAATGGGCCTCATCTATAAAAAGGACCAGTTCGGGCCTTTCACTGTCCCCCTGTTCCGGGAAGCTATCATATATTTCTGCCAAAAGGCTGAGCATGAAGGTGGAAAACAATTTGGGACGGTCCTGAATGTCCGTCAACCGGATGATGTTCACATAGCCCCGTCCATTTTCATCGATGCGTACCAGGTCATCGACCTCAAAGGACTTTTCCCCAAAGAACAGATCTGCACCCTGTTGTTCCAATTCCAAGATCTTGCGCAGAATGGTCCCTGTGGAACTCGCAGAGATACGGCCATAGGCCGCTTGGAATTCATCCTTTCCCTCCTCGGTCGCATAGCGCAACACCATTTTTAGATCTTTCAGGTCCAAAAGGGGCATTTTTTTATCGTCACAATATTTAAAGACCACGGCCATGATGCCCTCCTGCACCTCGGAAAGGTCCAAAATCCTGGACAACAGCACCGGACCGAATTCGGAGACTGTGGCCCTTAGACGGACCCCACCCTGCTCCGATATGGTCAGGATTTCCACCGGAAAGCTCTTGCCCTGAAAGGGAAGACCGATCATTTGGTGTCGTTCCTCAATTTTGGGGTTGGTGGCAGCAGCTTGGGCGATTCCACTAAGGTCTCCCTTGAGGTCCATAAGCAATACCGGAATCCCTTTGTCCGAAAGATTCTCAGCCAGAACCTGAAGGGTCTTGGTCTTTCCGGTGCCCGTTGCCCCGGCAATCAATCCGTGACGGTTCAAGGTCTTTAGGGGGATCTTCACATGGGCGCCGGGTATGGCCTTTCCATCGAACATCGCACCGCCAAGGGTTATATAATCCCCTTTCATGGCATAGCCTTTTTCAATGACCCCGGTAAATTTCTCAATAGTTCCCATGGTATCCAATTTGGGTTAAAAATAGGGTAATTTTAAGCAAAACTAAAAAAGGATTTGGCAAGAATGACCTCAAGTAGCGGCCCCAAATCAACCGGTCTCAAATCTAAAAAGGGCAGGCAAGTATCAACTTGGGACAGTTGGATTGCCCTGTTGCACCATAATGTCAGGGGAATACAATTTGTGAATCCCTTGTTTTTTTTTGGCAAGATCGAATCCTTTGTTCTATTTTGTACGCTTATACCGTGGGCAATCAACAGCATGTCAGAAAGGAAAGGGTTTGGATTTGTGATTTCGATGGGGATTCTGCGCTTTGTGCTCCCTTGCATCCTGTTCCTTGGAGTGACTCCTTCCCGAGCCCAGGGCGGCAATCAGCCCCCGGTCATGATTGGGGTGGGGGACCAGTATTACTGCCCGGGAACCATTCTTCACGTGGCAACTTCCTTTAGCATCACCGACCCGGACGATTTGGGATTGGAAGAGTTTTACATCCAAATATCCACGGGTTATGAACGGGGTCGCGATGAATTGAGCCTTCAGGGAAGCCACCCAAACATCACCACCGGTTGGGATGCACAGGAGGGAAAATTGACCCTGGCCCCGACTTCCGGAGCGTTGATTCCCTATGGGGAGCTGGAGGCGGCGATTTTGCAGCAGAGCGACACGCTTGCCGCGCCCGCTGGCGACGCGAGCACGCGGCTTGGCCGCCCCATCGCCGACGCCGACGAGGTCGCCCAGACGTGGCTCGAGGACAACGATCTGCTCTCCGGCAACGGCGAGCGGATGGTGCGCATCACCCGCCCGGATTTCTCGCCGATCTCGATGGAGACGTATCGATACTGGGAGGAGCGTCAGCGGTCTTTCGAAGGGCTTGGCGCGGCCGTCCTCGTCCTGTTCCCGTTCGCCGTGTGCGCTCAGGAGATACCCAGGCCGAAGGAGTTCTATTTCGAATCCGACAGCGAAGTGACGCGGTCGCTGGAGCTGCTTCCGGGCAGCGACGACGCCACCGTCGAGCACCTGCTCAAGGCCCGCGAACGCGGCCGCCGCGGCGAAGGCGCGCTGGCCTC
>CALDPL010000101.1 GCA_937911965.1 uncultured Allomuricauda sp.
TACCAGGACCCTGCAGTTCAAGGGATACGAGGCAGAGCGCATGGTCAGTGAGATCACCGGCCTGCCCCGTTTAAAATACGACCGCGAAAGCCCCTTAGTACGGGAAACCCCCTATAGGGACCAATTCAAACCCAAAGACACCGTTTCCGTGCCCGAGGCCTACATCATCGGGCAAAGCCACACCAGGGTCATGGAACGCCTGGATGCCAACAAGATCCGATATTACAAGCTCGACCGGGACACCACCTTAAAGGTGGAGGCCTATAAAATCGTGGACTATGCCACCAGGAACGCCCCCTATGAGGGCCACTACCTCCACTACGGCACCCAGGTGGACAAAAGCCTCCGGGAAATTGGGTTCCGGGCCGGGGACTTTGTGGTGCCCACGGCACAGCCGGGGATCCGTTACCTTTTGGAGACCCTGGAACCCATTGGGGTGGACTCCTTCTTCAACTGGAACTTCTTCGATGCCTATTTACAGCGCAAGGAAGGTTTTTCCCCCTATGTGTTCGAGGATCTTGCCCTGGAGCTACTGCAGCGGGACAGCTTGCTGCGGCAACAGTTTGAGACCAAGGTGAAACTGGACCTGAACTTCGCCCACAGTTGGTATGCCCAACTGGATTGGATCTACCGGCGATCCAAGTACGCCGAGGCCGCCTATATGGCCTATCCGGTGTATCGCCTGCCCAAGGGCCATGAGATCTCGGAACTGTTGGCTAGGAAGTGAGGGGATCCCCATAGAGGATCCTGATGTTCTTATAGGATTTTTTCAGGGCCTTGGCCGCCTTGATGGGACCCTTCCATTTTACTTTCTTGATTCCTTCCTCCCTCTGGGCCTTAAAGGGCCCATTGTATTCCGTGGACATCAAAAACCAATGGGTCTGCTTCAGACGAAACTCCCCATTGCGCTTGAAAATATGATAGGTGGTGCGCAAAAACTTTTCAACCAGCAGATCCTGCACCCCGGTCTCCTCTTCCACCTCCCTCACGGCCGCATGTTCAATGGATTCACCCTTGTCCACCTTCCCCTTGGGCAGGTCCCACTTTCCGTTTCTCTTGATAAAGAGCACCTTCCCCTTGGGATTGACCACAAAGCCCCCGCCGGCGACCACCACGGGAATCTTGAGCATGAATAGTTTTAGGATCTTGTCCCCCTCCGGATGGTAGAGATAGGCCTTTTTGAGCCGCTTTTCATACAGCAGCTCTATGGCTGTCATAATGGAATCCCCATCCAGTTCGAAAAGGCTTCCATTTGATTTCTTTGGGCGCTCGTTTGTTAAGATCAACGGGGACTCATTAACAAAAACTTCATACATTTGCGCAATGGTTTTAGATACGGAAATCGCAAAAAGGACAGCTGGGCTGCTATTACAAATTAATGCAATAAAGTTGGAACCCGAAAATCCATTTACATGGGCCTCGGGCTGGAAATCCCCCATCTATTGCGACAATCGCATCATGCTTTCCTATCCGGATATACGGAATTTTGTCCGCCTGGAGATGGCCGGGCAATTGAAAAAGATCTACGGGACCCCCGATATTATCGCCGGGGTGGCCACCGGTGCGATCGGCATCGGGATCCTGGTGGCCGAGGCCCTGGGCCTGCCGCCGGTCGATCGCACCCCGCCGAAGGACGTGACCGTC
>CALDPL010000102.1 GCA_937911965.1 uncultured Allomuricauda sp.
AAAGGAGGAAGGCAGCCCCTATAGGGAAAACACCTTTGGATCCAATATTTCTACTCCCTTGGGGGATTTGGTGATTACTCCCAATACTCCCAATATCAAAGCTTTAAAAGGAAGTGAATACCGGGTGGTCATCAATCCAGTCTCCGCTGTGGCCGACAGCTACCGAGGCCGGATAATCATCAATCCGATCGATCGATCGTCTTCCATTCTTACACTATACTTACAGGATAGGATTCAGAGAAGATCCCAGGATGTAATCAATACCCTGATCGATGTCTATAATGAAAATGCCATTGAGGATAAAAAAATGGCGGCGGACAAAACCTCCAATTTTATCGATGCAAGGATTCGGGAAATCTATTCCAGCCTGGATGATGTCGACCAGACCGCTGAGGAGTTCAAAACGGATCGGGGCATCACCGATATCACTTCGGAGTCGAATATCAACCTTAATGTGGGCATGGCCACACGACAGGAATTGGAAAGTGCGTCTTTACAATTGAACATAGCCTCCTCGATGAAGGATATCGTTGAGAGTCAAGATGGGTATGAAATTTTACCTTCAAATATTGGAATTTCAGACCCGTCCATTGCGGGTACCACGGCCCGTTATAACCAGCTGGTCATGGAACGGAACCGTTTGATGGAGAGTTCAAGTGCCATGAACCCGGTGGTCCAAAACCTGGATCGGGAATTGAGCGGTCTAAAGCGGAACCTGCTTTCCAGTTTGAACAATACCACCAGCGGATTGGAACTTCAGGTCAACAGCCTGTCCCAGCAACAATCGAGAATCAACAGTAGGATTTACTCTGCACCCAGCAATGAAAGGGAATTGCGGGATATAACCCGTAGGCTCACGACCACGGAATCCCTTTACATCTATTTGTTGGAAAAAAGGGAAGAAGCGCAGATTGCATTTGCCTCGGCCGCCCCACCTTCTTCCATAGTGGACAGGGCCTATAGCACCAGCTCCGCTCCGGTCTCCCCCAATAAGATGATGAACTATATGGCATGTGCGTTCCTGGGGGTCGTCATTCCCTTTCTGATTATCTACGTCAGAGGGGTCCTGGACAATAAAGTGCACAGCAAACAGGGGTTGGAAGCAGTGGTTGGGGATGATATTCCCGTAATTGCGGAACTTCCGAAAATAAAGAGGAGGGAAAGTAAGATCATCAAAAAGGACGACCGTTCCGTTTTGGCCGAGTCCGTCAGGATTTTAAGGACCAACCTTAACTATATTCAGAATACCCGGCAGTCCCATTCAAAAAACAATCTGATTTTCATTACCTCTAGTGTCCCCGGGGAAGGTAAGACTTTTGTATCTTCAAATCTGGCCATGGTCTATGCCAATACCGGAAAAAAGGTTCTATTAATCGGAGCGGATATCAGGAATCCAAAGCTTTATGATTTCTTTTCCGATCCGGATTTGGCCGCTACGGGGAAAATGGAGCCCAAGAGAAGTAACAAAAATGGACTTACTGAATATTTGGTCGATCCCAATTTGAGTATTGATGATATTGTGGTGCCCGGGAAGGTGAACGACAACGCGGTGGATATCATTTTTTCCGGTAAAATACCACCAAACCCAACTGAACTGTTGATGAAGGAAAGGATGGGGGAGCTCTTTAGGAAGGCATCCGAACTTTATGACTATGTAATTGTGGATACGGCCCCGCTGATGGTTGTTACGGATACCCTTTTGATCAGCGACCATGCCAGTCAGATCCTCTATGTGGTCAAGGCAGGTGCTACTGAGGAAAAGGTCCTTGAATTCCCAATGAAGCTCAAGAAAGAGGGAAAACTCAAAGGACTCTCCTTTGTGGTGAACAATGTCGATCAATCCAATTTGGGTTATGGAGGCAAATATGGCTATGGCTATGGAAAGTCCATTAAAAAATGGTGGAACTTCGGTTAGTCAAAAAACGGGGTCCAAATCAATAAAAAGTTTCAATGGTACGTTGAATCACGGGGAGCAATCTGTGCAATGTGCCGTTCTTAAGCCTGATTTCCTTCAGACGTTCCAGTTGTCTTATATTGTGGACGTCGGACCCAACATAGTCAATCATTTGGTCCTTTAGGAGTCTTTCCCCCATTTTCTGTACTTCCTTGCCATAGGACTCCTGTCCCAGGGAAAGAAGGTTCAATTGGAACTGAATCCCCTCCGATTTCATTTTGGCATAGGTCCCATAATTTTGGTGGAAGTACATATAGCGTTCCGGGTGGGCCAGGACGGGGAAAAAGTTGTTGCCAATGATCTGGTCCACCGCATAGTCAAAATTCAGTGCGGGCTGCAGGTAGGACATTTCAATAAGTAGATGGTGTTCACTGAGCCCAAGGACCTGTTTTTGTTCCAGGATGTTCTCGAAATTGTCATCGATCATATGTTCCGCGGCATATTTGATCGAAACCCCGTTCATCTTTTTCTTTTTCAAACCTTTCTGTAAGCTATCATGTGCATTTTTGATGGTCTTCGGGTTATTGTCGTAATGGTGGTGCATAATATGTGGCGTGCATATGAAATGGGTCACCCCGAATTCTGAAAACCCCTGGATAAGCTCCGTGGATTCATCCACTGTCTTGGCCCCATCATCAATGCCCGGTAGGATATGGTTGTGGATATCCACCAGACCATGCAAGTAATCCACCAAATATTTTTTCTTTAGAAAAAATTCGACCATGTTTGGAAATTGGATTGCAAATATAACGGATAAGGGCATTAGGATTGATTTTCCGTTACAAAAGCTTCGGCTTGAAAATTCCGGCAAACTTCTATTGGGGTCCTTGATTTTGGACATGAAAGGGGAATCGGACGAACATTCCCTCGGAATTCGATATAGCTGTATCAATGCCCAAAGCGATTCATTAACAAAAGGCCAAAATGATTAATGAAAGATTAATGGACCTAAGCGTAAAGTAAATGACTGCTGTTTTTTTGTTTATTTAGGGGCATGCTAACCAAAAGGAATTTAATCGTACTAGTTTTCGTGGTCTCGGTGCTGGGACTTTTCGTGGTTCAATACCAATACCTCAGGGTGGGCCTTGGATTGGCCAGGGTACAGTTCTCCGAAAAGATGGATGGGACCCGGGCCAATATGGTCAAGGAACTCGCCGAGTTCAACTCCCTGACCTTTACCCTTGGCAACACCATCAGAAAGGACACTTCTGCGGTCAAGATCGGTCTGGACAGCCTTGAGAGGGCTTCCCGCTATTACCTAAATGATTATATCTCATATCAATTGGGGGTATCGGGAATCGATTTGCCCTTTACCTATTCCCTGTTTTCCAGGGATTCCACCGTCTATATGGAATCGGTCCGGGAACACCTGAACGGGGAAGGGATGTTGCACTATCCCATAAAGCTTGAAGGCTACCTTCCCGAACTCCTGAAGAAGGACGTCGTCCTCGAACTGGGATTCCAGGACCTGAACAAGTATTTCATGAGGCAGTTGCAAGGACTCATCATCCCCGGTGCCCTGTTCCTATTGGCCATCATAGGGGTGGTCATTTGGGTGTTGAGGTCCTTTTATTGGCAGAGCAGCCTGATCACCACCACCAATGAATTCATCAACAACCTGACCCATGAACTCAAGACCCCGGTATTTTCCATCGGACTGGCGAGCAAGATCCTGGAGGAGGGAGTAAGCGATGAAAAAAGACCGGTGGTGGAACTGATTCGCAAGGAAACCAGCCGTCTGGGGGTCCATATAGACAAGGTTTTGGAGCTCAGCAGTCTGGAATCCGGAAAAAAGGTGTTGGAATTCACGGACCTGGACTTTCGACCCAAATTGCTCCAGATCTGTGAGGACCATAAACTCTTGGGCGGCCATGGGGAACTGGATTTTGAATATGAACTGGCAGAGGGCCCCTATCCCATACGGGGGGAGGTCTTCCATTTGGAAAACGTGATCGACAACCTTTTGGAAAACGCCAAAAAGTATTCGGACGATCCGGTGGTTCGCCTAAAGGCATACAAGGCCCAAGGATGGCTTAGGATAAGTATTTCGGACAACGGACAGGGGATATCGAAAAAAGACCTTAAAAAGGTCTTCAGGAAGTATTACCGGGTCAAGAACGGGGATGTCCACAAGGTAAAGGGCTACGGCCTTGGACTTTCCTATGTGCATAAAATCGTCAAAATGCACCGTGGCAAAATTGCGGTGGAAAGTAATCCGGGAGAGGGAACAACCTTTGTACTCTCCCTAAAATTGACCAAAAATGGATAGAAAGTATAAACTGCTCCTTGTTGAGGATGATGCTTCCCTGGGCTACCTGCTCTCGGAATATCTGGGGATGAAAGGCTTTGAGGTCACTTGGGCCAAAAACGCCCAAGAGGCCCTTTCCAAGGTGGAGACCAATGCCTATGACCTGGCCATCCTCGATGTGATGTTGCCCGATATGAACGGTTTTGAGCTGTCCCAGAAGATTAAGGGCGTGAACCCGGAACTGCCCTTTTTGTTCCTGACGGCCAAATCCTTGAAGATCGATGTGCTCAAGGGTTTTTCCATGGGGGCCGTGGACTATCTGAAAAAGCCCATTGACGAGGAGGAACTGGTGGTGCGCATCAACGCACTCTTGTCCCGACTCGTGGTGGAACCCGAAGGGGAATCCAAGGAATCCCAATACAAGATCGGGGAATACACCCTGAACACCGAGAATTTTGAACTCAGGCACCAAGGGGACATCATAAAGCTCACCGGAAAGGAATTCGATCTATTGACCCTTTTGGCCATGAACAAGAACCAACTCTGTACCCATAAGGAAATCCTGACCACCATTTGGGACAAGAACGACTACTTCAACAAAAAGAGCCTCAATGTTTTCATTTCCCATTTGAGGAAGCATTTGAGCAGGGACCCCAAAATATCCATAGTGAACGTCAACCGGCGGGGCTTCATGCTCCGAACCGAAGAATGAACATTTTATCAAGTATGGCTTGGTTTTTGTGGTAGTTGGTCTTGACCGAACCAACCTTTTTTTGAGCTATGTTCAAGTTTTTACGAAATAACGCTGAGAGTGCATCACTGCCGCAGCTGGATCGGCTGTACCAAGAAGCGATATCCAAGTTGTCCGACAGTGAGAAAATCGCCTATTGCCAAAGATTGATCGAGAGTTCCCGCTTCGATTTGGCCCAATCCTGTCCCAAGAAGGACGCCACCCATCTGAAAAGCCTCATAGAGGCGGCCGATCAGGAAATCAGCAAGCTGAATTCGGACCGGGGGCACTGATTCCCTTTTGGAAGGCCCCCATTCGGAAAAATACAGGCTGCGATCTCCCCATTTGCAGTGGGATTTTGTAATTTTCACCAAAGTCCATGGCATTGTATACCGCCCAACAGAAATTAAAGGAACGCATCAAGGAACTTACCTGCCTCTACGAGGTCAGTTCCCTGATCGGAAACAGTGATTACGAGCAGATCGAAGAGGTATTGTGGGCCATTGCCTCCTGCCTGCAAAAGGCATGGCAGTACAATGAGGAAACCTATGTGGAACTAAAGGTCCCCCTGGGCACCTTTAAGGCCGGGAATGGGAAGGTGCCCCAGGTCTACCTCGAGTCCCCCCTTAAGGTGTTCAACGAGAAAAAGGGATCTATCAAGATTGGCTATCCCGCCCCAAAATACACTGTGGGCGATTTCCTTTTGGAAGAGAAACAATTGTTGGACAACGTATGCCTGGAGGTCGGAAACCTCCTGGAGCGCAAGGAGATTAAAGAGAACCAGGAAGGGATCAGAAGGCAGGTGGAACAGGCGGACCGTTTGAGGATCTTGGGAGAGATCACCGCCGGTATCGCACACGAACTCAACACCCCCCTGGCGAACATCTTGGGCTTTGCGGAACTCCTCAAGGAACGGGTGGAAGGGGACCCCAAGGCCGTGAAGGACCTGGACAAGATCATCACCAATTCCATTTTTTCCCGGGAAGTGGTCAAAAAGCTGATGTTCTTTGCCTGTGAAATGCCGCAGGAACGCACCCTGGTGAACATCGTGCCGGTAATCGAGGATGCCATTGACCTGATGCAGACCACCCTGAGGCAGAATGAGATTTCCTGTGAGCTTTTGGTGGACCGGCCCGAAATCACCCTCCGCATGGACAAGATCCAATTGACCCAGGTGCTCTTCAATTTGATCGTGAACGCGGTCTATTTCTCCCCTCCCAAAAGCAGCATCACCGTGGAAGTGCTGGAGCAGGTGGGCCAGGTGGTGTTGAAGATTTCCGATCAGGGGTCCGGGATTCCCAAGGGAAAGGCGGAACACATCTTTACCCCTTTCTTTTCCACCAAGCCCATAGGGGAGGGCAGCGGTCTTGGACTCTCCGTGGTCCACGGCATCCTCAAGAGCCATAAGGGGAGCATCGAGCACGCCCCCAATTCTCCCAAAGGCACTATCTTTACCATTAAACTTCCCAAAACCCCCT
This sequence comes from uncultured Allomuricauda sp., assembly GCA_937911965.1. Taxonomy (GTDB): domain Bacteria; phylum Bacteroidota; class Bacteroidia; order Flavobacteriales; family Flavobacteriaceae; genus Flagellimonas. The sequence goes on from CALDPL010000102.1 coordinate 6,411, forward strand.
AAGGTGGAAATGCTCAAAAAGGAGAACATACTGTTGGTGGATGACGACATCCAGATCCTGGAGCTTTTGCAAAGGCATTTGAACTCCATGAACTACCACACCTATAGTGCGGTATCGGTACAGGAGGCCCTATACATCCTCAAGGATACCCAGATCGACCTTCTGATCACCGACATCAATATGCCCGAGATCAATGGGATCCAACTGGTCAAATACGCCGCGGAACATTTTCCGGACATGCCCAAACTGGTGGTAACGGGTTTCCCCTCCGCCCAGGATGCCATGGAGGTGTTCAATTCAGGGGTTTCTGAATACCTTACCAAGCCCTTTACCAAGACCGAATTGTCCGAAGCGGTGCAAAAGGCCATGAAAGCCACCAAAACACCTGCCTCGGCGGATCGTCCCAAGCCCCCCCAATTGCACGGGCATGGGGAGATGATCGGCGCCTCCCCGGCCTTTGTGGTCATTTCCGAGATCATCAACAGGGTCAAGGACAACCATGCCACGATTTTGCTGCAGGGGGAAAGCGGGACCGGAAAGGAACTGGTGGCGCGTTCCATCCACTATTCGGGGAAGTTCGCCCGGGAACCCTTCATTGCGGTCAATTGCGGGGCCATCCCGGAAAACCTCTTGGAGGCCGAGCTCTTTGGATATACCAAAGGGGCCTTTACAGGGGCCAACGAGACTCGGAAGGGTTTTTTCCAGGCGGCCAACAACGGCACCATCTTTTTGGATGAAATCGGGAACGCCTCCTTGGCCGTTCAGGGAAAACTGCTCAGGGTGCTGCAGGAAAAGGAAGTGACCAAGGTCGGGTCCCAAAAGGCCGAAAAACTCAATGTCAGGGTCATTGCGGCCACCAACAGCAATCTTGAGGAACTGATCCAGAACCGCCATTTCAGGGAGGATCTATATTATCGGCTGACCGTGGTTTCCATAGTGGTGCCTCCCTTAAGGGAACGGCAGTCCGATATTCCCCTGCTGGTGGAACGCTTTTTGAAGAAGTACGGAATTGAATACCGGGACCGATTGGTGGACATCTCCCCGGAGGCTCTCAGGGTCTTGGAGCGCTATTCCTGGCCCGGGAACATCAGGGAGCTGGAAAACGTGATCCAAAGGGCTGTGATCATGTGTGACGGGAGGATCGAGGTCAAACACCTTCCCGAACAGCTCAAGTACAAGATCGATTTTTCGGAAACGGATATAAAAAGCCTAAGGCAGGTGGAACGGGAACATATAATCAAGGTGCTGGCCTCGACCGGGAACAATAAGACCAAGGCGGCCGAACTGCTTGGAATAGATCGTAAGACCCTCAGGGACAAGCTTAAATGACAATCGGTTAAAAATTACCCACTAGGGGGAATTTTCCCCAGAGAATCTTTTCTTTTTGTGTTGGGCATATCATTCAAATATCTGATATTCAGACTAATGTATTTATAAATGTACTATTTACAGTTTTGGGCATGGGTTTTGCTTATAGGAGGGTACGAGGAATCGAGGTTTTAAATACATCCCGTCTCCAGGAACAGCCCTGGCAACGGGATTGGATATAGGCTCCAAAGGGGCTGAGTTTGAATGCGCCCCTCGCTTTGTTGAAATGCCCAAAGTTTAGTTTGTTTGATTGATGTGATGTAATGTTCCCGGTCCTTCATTAATTTGGATTTGCTCAAATGGGGGCCGGGCTTTACTACAACAGATTACCCCCCAGGGACATTTCCTGAATTCCCTCCGATTGTTTTACACAATTCACTTGCAGCTATATTTTATTTTGCTGAATAACCGTATCTTAGGTCGACAATTGATTTCCAGGGTTTAAAAGGCCTTTGGTTGAATCGGCAGGTTTCGGGAACCTATTATTTTGCACAATCAACACATCAAAACAAACAAGATGAAAAGAACATTTTTTCTGCTACTTCTCCTCGCGATGGGCAGCACAGGATTTGCCCAACAGACCAAGATGATGATCCGGGCCAAGGCCAAGGATGCAAAATTCATTGGAAGTTCCATAGGAGGGGCACATGTACTGGTGAAAAACACAGTTAACGGCCAGATCCTGGCCGAGGGGATTACCCAAGGGAGCACCGGGAACACCCAATTGATCATGAACACCCCCAAGGGCAGGCACGATCAGATTTCCGATGGAAACACGGCCGGGTTTTTGGCGGTTCTTGACCTGTCTGAGCCCACCTTTGTCCAAGTGGAGGTCCGGGCCCCATTCCACAGAAAGAACACCATGGTCAGTTCCACCACCCAATTGTGGGTAATTCCGGGAAAAGACATCCTGGGGGATGGCATAGTACTTGAATTTTCAGGCTATGCCGTCGATATACTCACGCCCAATACCCACCAATACGTTTCCCTGAAATCCCTTTCCCAAGGCTTGGAATTACGTGCCAACATTGTGATGATGTGCGGATGTCCCATAGAAAAGGACGGCCTTTGGGATTCCTCGGGCATGGAAGTACGGGCCCTTGTGAAAAAGGATGGAAAGGATTTTGGAAGCATAGACCTCAATAATCCCTCGAGGAATATTTTTGAGGGACGCATGGATATCCGGGAGACGGGCAATTATGGAATTACCCTTTATGCATACGATTCCGTTACCGGCAATACCGGTGTGGATCGAATCGACTTTGTCGTGACCGATTGATTGAATCTTCAACTTGCAATACGAAAAAACTTCACGAAGCATTAGTTTCCTAATAAAGAAACTAATATCTTTGTCGAGAGCAAATTAAATTTGAATGGAAGGATAAATTCCGCGTGGAGTCCTTAAGAAGACGCAAAACAGTTTCTTGATGATCTTGATGATCTTGATCAGAAAGCACGGGACAAAATTTATTACAATATATGGAAAGCCCGTATCACAAATGACAAGGAGCTTTTCAAAAAACTTCAAAACAAATATGGGAAATTAGGACAAAGTTCAACAAAACTTATTATAGACTTTTTGCATTCTGGGACAAAACCGATAATCAAGACACCGTAGTGATTTCAACTCATGGATTGATAAAGAAAACTGCCAAAACTCCAATAGGCGAAATTGATAAGGCTGAAAGACTTATGGAACAATATTTTAACGAAAAAAGAAAGAAAAAATGAAAACATACAGCTTGGAAGAAATGACCGACAAGCACATCGGTAAAAAAGGAACTGAAAAGAGAGATCAGTTTGAGAATGAACTTCGCCTTGACCTTTTGGGCTATGCAATAAAACAAGCGAGAAAGGAACGTCATATGACCCAGGAGCAACTTGGCGCACTT
>CALDPL010000103.1 GCA_937911965.1 uncultured Allomuricauda sp.
ATTCAGGAAAAGGCCCATAAGGGGAACCATCCCCAAAGGATTGCCCCTACCCATAAACCTCAAGGTACGTGTCCAAAGTGTTCAAATACATCCTCAACCTGTTTCCCAGGCCCCTGCTCATCCGAATGAGCTATTGGGTCAGGCCTTTGGTGGCCCTGTTTCTCAGGGGAGACCGACACACCGACCCCATCGATGGAAGGAGCTTTCGGCGTTTTCTGCCCTATGGATATGAAAACCCAAGGGAGAACGTTCTCTCCCCCTCCACCCTATCCTTGGAACGGCACCGACTATTATGGCTCTATCTCAAGGAAGGGACCAACTTCTTCAAAAAAACACAAAAGGCACTGCACTTCGCACCCGAACAGGCCTTTTACAAAAGGTTTCGGGAAATGCACGGCCTGGATTACACCACCACCGATCTGAACTCCCCCTTGGCCGATGTAAAGGCCGATATCTGCGACCTTCCCTTTGCGGACGATAGTTTTGACATAATCCTCTGTAACCACGTACTGGAACACATCCCCGACGACCGCAAGGCCATGAAAGAACTTTATCGTGTGATGAAACCCGGGGGATGGGGCATATTCCAAGTTCCCCAAGATCTTAAACGGGAACACACCTTTGAGGACGATACCATCACCAACAAAAAGGAACGGGCAAGAATCTTCGGCCAGTACGACCATGTGCGCATCTACGGAAGGGATTACTTTGAAAGATTACGCTCCGTGGGCTTCAAAGTGGAAGAGGTCGACTACACCTCCAAACTATCCCCAGAGGAAATCGAAAAATATCGATTGGCCAAGGGAGAGATTATTCCTTTGGTTAGGAAATGATATCTAGGTCAATTTGATGATTCTACTCAATTTTGGATTGAACATAAAAGCCTTATAAAGGAACAAAACCTAAGCAATCATAAAACCATAATTTGTTAATTCAATGGATGGAGAAATAAAAATTAGACGCTTCAAGTAAACAATGCTTATTCCACCCCTTAGACCCTATTCAACCTGTACTGTACATACCACTACGACGAGTCTTGGCGAATTTTCGTTAATTTGTATATACTAAATTAAATACAATGATTGGTAGGGATTGGGGCAATGGGGCACAGCAGTCCAAGAACAGACTACTTAAAACACGATCACTCCCTGACCCGGGCCTTAAAACCGGGGGTCATGAACTCCAGGGTGGTGCCCTTCGGGTCCAAATAAATGATATAGGCCTCCAATTCCCCATGTTCTTCAAGGACCTTCTTGGAATCCTCCAGTTCCATGACCATAAAGCTTGTGGCAAAGGCATCGGCCAGGGCACAGGTATTGGCCAGTACCGAAACGGCCAATACATTTGAATCCTTGGTATATCCCGTCTTGGGGTCTATGGAGTGTACATATTTCTTCCCTGTTTCTTGATCCACCCTGAATTTTCTATAGTTTCCCGAAGTGGCCATGGCCTTATCCTCCAAAAGGATGATTTTCTTGAGTTCCCGTCCCTGATCGGCCTGTGGATCGTCAATGCCCACGGTCCAGGGATTGCCCGATATCGGATTGCTGCCCTTGGCCAAGATTTCCCCTCCCAATTCCACCAGGTAGTTTTCAATTCCCCTGGAATCCAAAAAAGCCCCGATACGGTCCACGGCATAACCCTTGGCCACGGCGTTGAAATCAAAACGAATTGCGGGATGGGACTTGCCAATGGTATGGTCCGGGTTCAAACGCACCTTTTCCCAACCCACATACTTCAATAAACTGTCCACCTTGAGGCTGTCGAGCTTCAATTGGGTTCCTGGACCAAAACCCCAAGCATCGGCCAAAACCCCCACAGTGGGGTCAAAATAGCCCTTGGAGGCCTCGTATACCGTATCGGAGATGGCAAAGACTTCCTGGAACATTAGGTCCACCACTATGGTGGAGTCCCCATCGTTGATCTTTGAGATATCCGAATCGGGGATATAGGTGGACATGGAATGGTTCACGGCTTGAAAAGTGGAATCGATCTGCTTTTGAAAATCCAATTCCCTGTCAGAGATATAGGTGATGGCAAAGGTGGTGCCCAGGGCATTTCCGTGGTTTTGGTTCTTGACCCAGGGATTGTCCGAGCAACTGCCCAAACCAACCAAAAGGCCGACCGCTATTGCGAGCTGTTTCATCATTTGACCTCAATCAATCCTTGGTAATCCACAATATACTCCTGGTCCAGTTCCACGGGAAGTTCCCGGTCTGCGGCGTTGGAAAGCCCCACCCCGGCGTAGAAACACTTGGCATTGAACTTTTTGGCATGTTCCTTCACCTTCTGCATGAGTTTTTCGTCATAGTCCAAGGGATTCCGGGGAAAGGCCACCGGTCGCACCACTATGAAATGGAGGGCCTTCTCCTTTAAACAGACGTATTGGGGGTTCTTCCCCATGGTACTGTTGATGCCCATGAACTCAAATCCATCGGCCTCGAGTTCACGTCCCACCAAGTTCATGGCGAGGTTGTGCAGTTCTTGCTCTGTCAATTCCCTTCCCATATTCAACGAAAAAACCGATGCCTGGGCATCGGTTGGTTTTTATGATCTTCCTCGGGTCAACCCCCAAAGTCATCAAATCTGATATTCTCCTCGGCTATCCCAAAATCAAGTCCCATTTTCTCAACGGAACTGTTCATGAGCGGGGGACCGCAGAAATAAAGTTCAATATCTTCCGGGGTTTCGTGGTGGTTCAAATAATTCTCGATCACCGCGTTGTGGATAAAGCCTACAAATCCATCTCCTTCCGGATCGTTTATATCCTTCTTCACCTTCCAATTGTCCTCTTCCAAAGGTTCCGAAAGGGCAATATAGAATTTGAAGTTCGGGAATTCCCGCTCCAAGGCCTTAAAGTGCTCGATATAGAACAACTCCCTTTTGGAACGCCCCCCATACCAATAGGACACCTTTCTGTTGGTCTTCAATGTTTTGAACAGATGATATAGGTGGGAACGCATGGGCGCCATTCCGGCACCACCGCCAACATAGAGCATTTCAGCTTCGGATTCATTGATGAAGAACTCTCCAAAGGGTCCCGATATCACCACATCATCCCCTGGCTTAAGGCTGAAAATATAGGAAGAGGCAATACCTGGGTTCACATCCATCCAACCGTTTTTGGAGCGGTCCCATGGGGGCGTGGCAACCCTTACGTTCAACATGATCTCCCTTCCCTCTGCCGGGTAGGAGGCCATGGAATAGGCTCGCTCAACGGTCTCCGGGTTCTTCATCACCAAGGGCCATAGATTGAACTTGTCCCATTCGGTTTGGAACTTGTCCGGGCTCTCGTGTTCATCCGGGTGGGCCGTGATGTCGATGTCCGAATATTTTATTTCACAGGGGGGAATCTCGATCTGAATGTATCCTCCGGCCTTATAGTCCATTTCCTCCGGGATTTCCACCACGAATTCTTTGATAAAGGAAGCCACATTATAGTTTCTAACAACCTTTGCATCCCATTTCTTGATGCCGAATATCTCTTCGGGAATACGGATCTCCATATCCTGTTTCACCTTCACCTGGCAAGACAGACGGACTCCCGCTGCCAACTCCTTCTTGGAGAAGTGTGGGGTTTCCGTGGGCAGGGCCTCCCCCCCGCCGGAAATCACATGGCACTCACATTGAATGCAGGTCCCTCCCCCTCCACAGGCGGACGGTAAAAATATTTTCTTTGCTCCCAAGGTGGACAAGAGGGAATTCCCAGAGGACACCTCCAACTTCTTCTCCCCGTTGATGGTTATGGTCACCGGTCCGGAAGGGGACAATTTTTCCAGCAAAAGGGCCACCAACAACAACAACAGGACCATAAAGGCCGCTATGGCGATGATGACTGTACCTCCTGTACTTACTGCTAGAATCATCCTTATTTGTTTAAGACTTCGACTTCGTTATAGGAGACCGTTTGATCCCGGTCCTCCATTTCCTTTTCTTTCTTCTCGACATCCTTGGATTCAGCCGTGATGACGGCCGGTTCCTCTGGCGGTTCATTGTCCCCGGTGAGCATGCCCCCAAAACTTTGGAAGCCGATGCCCATCAAGCCGGTGATGATAAAGGCGATCCCAAGACCACGCAATGGGGCCGGAACCTGGGAATACCTGATTTTCTCCCGAATGGCGGCAATGGCCAAAATGGCCAAGAACCATCCAATACCGGAACTGATTCCGTAATTCAGGGCCAATCCCAAGGTCGGGATGTCCCGGGTCTGCATAAAGAGGGAGGCACCCAAGATCGCACAGTTCACCGCGATCAAAGGGAGGAAAATCCCCAAAGAGTTGTACAGGGCAGGTGAGAACTTCTCCACAACGATCTCCACCAATTGCACCATGGTGGCAATGGTTGCAATAAAGAGGATGTAGGAGAGGAAACTCAGATCATATTCGGCGTATTCCTCGCCCAACCAGGCCAAAGCGCCCTCCTTCAACAAATATTGATCCAGAAGCCAGTTCAAGGGGACGGTCACCGCAAGGACAAAGATCACGGCGGCCCCAAGGCCCACGGCGGTTGCCACCTTTTTCGATACGGCCAAATAGGAACACATTCCCAAAAAGACCGCAAATATCATATTGTCTATAAAAATCGACTTGAAAAAAAGTTCCAAATGCTCTATCATGCTTCCTTGCTTTTATGCTTCTTCAACCAAAGTCCTGTTCCTGGATCGTTGCACCCAGATAATCACCCCGATAACGATCAGGGCCGCCGGGGGAATGATCATGAACCCGTTGTTCTCATACCCCAGGGCGTAAAGTCCCGTTTTGGCTACAGGATCCCCCAATACCTTGAAACCGAAAAGGGTCCCGGAACCCAAAAGTTCCCTGAAAAAGCCCACGATCACCAGGATGAGCCCATAGCCCGCGGAGTTTCCTATACCGTCCAAAAAGGACTTCCAGGGTCCATTGGCCAAGGCAAAGGCCTCAAACCTCCCCATGATGATACAGTTGGTAATAATAAGACCGACAAAGACAGAGAGTCTCTCGGAAATATCGGGCAAATAAGCTTTTAGTATTTCGTTTACCAAAATTACCAAAGCTGCAACCACTACGAGCTGTACGATAATACGGATCCGTGACGGAATAACGTTTCGCAAAGCAGAAATAATAATATTTCCGAATATCATTACAAAAATTACCGATAGTGACATAACCACAGCTTGCTGTACCTGAACGGTAATTGCAAGCGCTGAACAAATGCCAAGAACTTGAACGGTAATCGGGTTGTCATCATTTAGCGGATCAGTAATTAATCGTTTATTCTTAGCACTAAAAAGAGGTTCTCTGGGACCCGCGTCTTTAATTACCTCTTTATTCACTGTAGCAGTCTCTGTACTCATATTTTCTGAGATGTTTGCGTTCTGTTCTTTTCAAAATACTTGTCATAAATGCGGAATGTTCTTTCCAGCATTTCCTGAACTCCGTTACTGGTTATCGTTCCACCCGTAATACCATCTACGGCGTGAGGTGCATCATCTGGCGCACCACCTTTTTGTACATTTATTGATACCAGCTGCCCTTGTTCATTATAAATCGTTTTTCCGGCAAATTCACCTTCGAAAAAATATTCCGTAATCTCGGCACCCAGTCCCGGCGTTTCACCCTGATGATCGAAAGTGGCTCCGTAAATGGTATTAAAATCACTTTCTAGTGCGACATACCCCCAAATAGGGCCCCAAAGGCCTTTACCTACCATAGGAATAACTACTATTCTCTTCCCGTCTATATTGGCTACATACAAGGGAAAGTTCTTATTTTCATCTGCTAACTGACGATCCCTAAATTCTTTTTTAACGTCAACGTTAAAAGGTTCGTCCCTATCAGCGGGATCAATATTTCCCGTTCTTTCCTGCACTACCTCTCCTTCATAATTAAGAAGAATACGCTCAGTAATATATTCGTAAAAATCACTTT
>CALDPL010000104.1 GCA_937911965.1 uncultured Allomuricauda sp.
GTGATGGCCCTGATCGTGGACGTGAGCGAGCGCAAGAAGGCCGAACAGACCATCAGTTATTGGTACCGCATCTTTGACGAATCCCTGAACGAAATCTATGTCTTTGACCCGGAAAATCTTTTATTGGTCAATGTGAACCGCGGGGCCCAGGCCAATCTCGGATACACCATGGAGGAACTGCACCGCATGACGGTCCTGGACATAAAACCGGATATGACCGAGGGGGAATTCAGGAAACTTATCGCCCCGCTCTCCGGCAACAAAAGCAAAAAGGTCGTCTTTGAATCCATTCACCAGCGCAAGGACGGCTCCCGATACCCTGTGGAGCTCCACCTTCAGAATTCTTCCATCGGCAAACGAAAGGTGTTGGTGTCCATTGGTCTGGACATCACCGAAAGGAGGACCTATACCCAACAATTGGAGAACAAGGTGGAGGAACGGACGGCCCAGCTGAGGGAGGCCTTAAAGGCGGAGAAAAAGCTCAACGAACTGAAGACCAAATTCCTGTCCATGGTTTCCCATGAGTTCAAAACGCCCCTGGCCAGTATATTGACCTCCACTTCCCTTTTGGGCAGGTATACCCGGGCAGATCAACAGGAAAGAAGGGACAAGCATATCGAGACGATCAAATCCAAGGTAAAGTACCTGGACAACATTTTGTCGGACTTTCTGTCCATGGAACGCTTGGAATCCGGGGTGGAGAACTATACGATCGGCCGATTTGAACTGGAACCCCTGATCGATGAACTGGTACACGATTCCACCGGGCTATTGAAGGCGGGACAATCCATTCGACCTCCCAGTGACCTCAAGGGCATCGTCCTGGAGTTCGACCAGAAGATCCTGGCACTGTCCCTGTCCAATCTTGTGAACAACGCCATAAAATACTCCCCGGAACAGACCGAAATAATCATAGGGGTAACCCCTTGGGACAAGGGCATACAGATCGAGGTCAGCGATCGGGGATTGGGAATTCCCTTGGAGGACCAGCCCTTTATATTCCAACGTTACTACAGGGCGAGCAATGTCCTGACCGTTCAGGGCACCGGAATTGGGCTCAATATTGTTCAACAGCACTTACACAATCTAGGTGGGGAACTCAGTTTTGAGAGCCGTCCTGGGGAAGGCTCCACCTTCAGGCTGAAGATCCCACATAACATAACATGATATGAAGAAAATCCTATTGGTGGAGGACGATACCTCCTTACGTGAGAATGTGGAGGAACTCCTGGAACTTTCGGGCTTCCAGGTCCTTTCAGCCTCCAATGGAAGAATTGGGGTGGAACTTGCCCTGAGCCAACGCCCCGACCTGGTGCTCTGTGACATCATGATGCCCGAATTGGACGGATATGGGGTCCTCGAAGAATTGTCCCTGAACGAATCCACCCGGCATATTGCCTTTATTTTTGTGACCGCAAAGACCGAACGCTTCGAGGTTCGAAAGGGAATGGACCTGGGCGCTGACGATTACCTGACCAAACCCTTTGAGGAAGACGAACTGCTCGGGGCCATCCAAACCCGTTTGGACAAGGCCAAGCAGTATGAAAACATCCTGAGTGGCCCCAAGGTCATCAAGAAAAAGGAAAGTGATATCAGATCCCTGAACGAGCTCAAGAATTTCTTTGACGACCACGGACAGTTGTTCAGCTATGAAAAGGATGAGACCATATACTCCATTGGGGACCATGCCAATATGGTCTACCTTATCCTCAGGGGCATGGTCAAAAGCTGTGGGCTGGACCAAGAGGGCAAGGAACTGATCACCTCCATCTATTCCGAGGACGATTTTCTGGGGTTCACCTCCCTGACGTGCAACCACCCCCACAACGACTATGCGGTGGCCATGGGGAAGGTGGAACTGGCCGGGGTGCCCAAGGATAGGCTCAAGGCCATTTTGGAGGAGAACAAGGGGGTTTCCCTGGAACTGATGGACCTGATTTCCGGCAGTCTATCCGAGATCAAGAACCAATTGCTCCAAATGGCCTACAGTTCCGTCAGACGAAAGACCGCCCAGACCCTGTTGATGTATTCC
>CALDPL010000105.1 GCA_937911965.1 uncultured Allomuricauda sp.
AGAACACATCCGGAACCAGAGGAAATTGAGTATTATCTTTGCGGGCCTCCTATGATGAATGCTGCCGTATTAAAGATGTTAGATGATATGGGTGTTCCTTCTGAGAATATTCGATTTGATGACTTTGGAGGTTGATCTAAAAAAAGGCCCTGTTTTGCAGGGCCTTTTTTATGGACAACTTATTTTTTTGGGCTATTTTTGTCCCCAATCAAAAAATCCCCATGGCCCTTTTGCCCTTAACTGAAATTCCAATCACCTCATGGGCCTTGGCGGGCTTGGCCGTCTTTCTGATGGGCATTTCCAAGGCCGGGCTCAAGGGACTGTCCATATTCAACGTCACCTTGATGGCCCTTGCCTTTGGGTCCAAGGCCTCCACGGGCCTGTTGATCCCCCTGCTGATCGTGGGGGATGTCTTTGCGGTGATCCACTACAACCGGCACACCCAATGGAAATACATACTAAAACTGCTGCCCTGGATGCTGACGGGGATCCTCATCGGGGTATTGGCCGGAAAGGACCTGCCCGAACGGGAGTTCAAATGGGTCATGGTGGTAGTGATCCTGTTCAGTTTGGCCCTGTTGGTCTGGTGGGAGAAGCGGAAAGCCAAAAAGGTGCCCACCCATTGGGCCTTTGCGGGTTCCATGGGGATCATGGCCGGGATTTGCACCATGATCGGCAATTTGGCCGGGGCCCTCACCAATATTTTCTTCCTGGCCATGAGGCTGCCCAAAAATGAGTTTGTCGGGACCCTGGCCTGGCTGTTCTTTATCACCAACCTCTTCAAACTCCCCTTTCATATCTTGGTGTGGAAGACCGTTTCCAAAGAAAGTCTGATGACCGACCTTTGGTTGTTGCCCCCTTTGTTCGCGGGCCTCTTCCTAGGGGTTTTCCTGGTCAAAAAGATTGATGAAAAGAACTTCAGGCGCTTTATCCTGATCGTGACCGCCCTTGGGGCCCTGGCCATCCTTTTCCGCTGAGGGAAAAACTCCCATCACTGCCGGGAACCCTCATAGATCGCATTGAAAATCAACTTGTAGGTCCCCCTAGGCTGCGCCCGGAACTGCGGCCTGAAGGCAAAAAGGATACATGATCCCTGGCCGTATTTGGCCTGAACCACCGCAGCCTTCTTGGCAATGTTCCGCTCCCCAAGGGCCCATCCACTCATCAACAGCCCCTTTTCGGCATAGGCGGCGATTACCTCCACCTCGGGCAGCGGGGCATCCTTGATGTCCTCGGTTCCCCCTTCCCCGGTCTTGCTCTGTTTGTCAATGCTGAAGGCCCTGCTTCGATTGAAGGATACCGCAACGGTATCCCTCATCCCAAAGGCCAGGGGATGGGTGGTGTCGATTCCCGTTTTTATCAGGGAGCCCGGGATAAAGAATTTTTCCTGGTCCATATCTCCAACGGAATCGCTCAAGGGCAGGCCAAATTGATCGATCACAAAATTGCTGGCCTGATCAAAGGCGATCAAGGTCCCTCCCTGCTTCACATAATTGCTCAGGGCCAGGCTGCCCTCAAGGCCAAGGCCCCCGGTATACTCCACGGGCATGTCCAGTACGGAATGGCCGTGCAGCATGGATTTGGGCCTTTGGGAGGGCAAAATGATGGCGTCGTATTGGGAGAGGTCCCGGGTACGGATGTCCCCATCGTGCAGGGTGTCCATGTCAAAGGCATACTCTTCCAAGATGAAACGGGTCCAACCCTCGTCCATATTGGCGACCCAGGATTTGTAGAGCCCCACCTTGGGCAGTCGGTGCTGGGTCAACTGCACTTCGGGCTTTGCCGAAAGGGCGGTGAATTCCAGGCCGTATTCCTCGGCCAGGGAATTTGCCATGGCCGCTGCTCCCGTAAGGATAAAGGACCCGGCCGGAAACTCCCGTTTCCCTGCCTTGAAGGGCTGGGTGCTCCTGTAGGCGGTTCCCCCGGCCCCCAACATCTTGTTGGCCACGGCCACCGAGGCATTGCTGTTGGCAGTCAGGGCATAGCCGAAGGAACCATTCCCGGCAATGCTTCCCGGATAATGGGCCACCTGGGCTCCCACGGGCTCGCTGGGGGCCTTGAAGGCCTCTGCGATCTTGTCCACATCCACCCCCATCTGCAGGGGAAGGGTCCAACCCGCCAGATCATAAGGGGTCTCCGGGGGACCTCCCGGATATTGGTAGCGGGTGGGATACTCCTGTTTCTCCATCAGGTCCAATAGATAGGGCCTGAAGGCCTGGGCGGTATAGATGATATAACTGCCCTTTTCATACTTCGTCCCCCCAAGGGTAAAATCCCGAGTGGCCCGTTCCACCTCTATGCCCCCACGAAGGAGCACGTTGACCAGGTTGACCGCTTCATAGGAATCCCATTGCTCCCTGTCGATGATATAGGCAAAAGGCTTCTCCGTGCCGCCCTTCTCAATGGCGGAGCGCCCCATCCTGTAGATGTTGTGCAGGTAGCTGGACCTGCGGTCCGCAGCCAAATCCAAGGTGGCCCAGGTAGCGGTCAGCATATAGTCCACGGCATCCCGAAAATGGGATTCCCCGCCCTTCCAGGGGTCTGGATACATGATGTCCGTACCGTCCGTGGGGGTACCGCCCGCCACGGTCTTGGGAAGTTTCTCCGGATCGTAGAACCTGGGGGTGGGGGTGGTGTGCCCGGTTTCGGTCAGGATCCCGATCATATTGTGGTAATAGGGAACGGTCCGCCCGCCCCCGTTCCAATACATGGTATAAAAATTATCGGCTATGGCCCCGGGCATGTTCTCCAGGGAAAATCTCTTGGTCATGGCAGAGCCCACCTCACTGACCCCGGCGGTGACCGCCGGATGGATCCTGGGGTTCACCGGATCGGCATAGGGGGGCAAGGAAATCTTGGTCCAGGACGGGGAGGATTGGTGGTGGTTGTACACGATCTGGGGGTACCACTCATTGTACAGGATCTTGGTCACATGGTAGGTTTCCGGCATATTGTTCATAAACCAGTCCCGGTTGTTGTCATGGCCCATATAGTGGTGGTAGAGCACGGGGAGGCGGGAAGTTTCATAGGGCGTTCCCAAATGCTTTCGGTACCAGTCCACGACCAGGTCCAGGCCGTCCGGGTTCATCACCGGCATGAGCAGGGTCACCACATTGTCCCGGATGTTCTTCATTTCAGGGGTTTCGGAGGTGGCCAGGGTATAGGCCAGTTCCGAGGTCATCTGCCCGTGGGCCAGCTCGGTGGAATGCATCCCGCCGTCCACCCAGACTATGGCCCGGCCTTCAAGGGAAAGGGCTTTGGCCTCTTGTTCCCCGATCTTGGCCCTGGCCAATTTGGCGGAGATTTCCTTCCAGCGGTCAAGCTGGGCCAGGTTCTGCTCCGAGGAGATGAACAACAGGTACATCTTCCGACCCAACACCGTTTCCCCGATCTCGATCTTCTTGACCCGATCGGAGGCCCGGTCCAATTGTTCCAGATACTGCTCGATCCGGTGCGTAATCGAATAATCGACAAGGCTGCGCTGGGAAGCAACCCGGCCAAAGACCTGCTGGGGCGAGGGGACCTTTTGAGCCATGCCCATATAGGCACCGCCCAAGACCAGTGCAAGGACAAACGGCACCACCTTGGAATGGATATCCCTAAAATTCATATAGAAGTTAGTTTGAGTTTGACCGAAAAATAAGGAATATAATTGAAAATGACGGAAACATTGGTCCTTGTCGGGAACTTGGTCAAGGCCTTTTTTTTTGTAATGTTGTAAACAAGTCCCAGGGTGCCATATGGCGATAAGGCCCCGTACCCTTAAAATAAACAGGCCATGAAAGCAAATTACCCTATAGTATTCCTATGTGTCCTGGGAATCGGTTGTGCCCATGCACAGCGGCCCCCGGGGGAATCCAAGAACAACAACCCGATTATTGACGGCTGGTACGCCGATCCCGAAGGGGCCGTCTTCGGGGACACCTATTGGATCTACCCCACCTATTCCGACGATTATGACAAACAATTGCACTTCGATGCCTTTTCTTCCAAGGACCTGGTCCATTGGGAAAAGCACGAACGCATCCTGGACACAAGCAAGATCAAATGGCTCAGGCAGGCCCTATGGGCCCCCTCCATCATAGAAAAGGACAATAACTACTTTCTGTTCTTCGGGGCCAACGACATCCAACGCCCCGGCAGGGATTTCTACGACCCCGACAACGACGTCAACCATTTTGGGGGAATCGGTCTGGCCGTGGCCGATAGTCCCGGGGGTCCTTTTAGGGACTATCTTGGAAAACCCTTGATTTCCGAGTTCCACAACGATGCCCAGCCCATAGACCAATTCGTCTTCGAGGATGGGGGCACCCACTACTTCTTTTACGGGGGCTGGGGCCATTGCAACCTGGGAAGGCTCAATGCCGACTTTACGGGCTTTATCCCCTGGGAGGATGGGAGCCTCTTCCGGGAAATCACCCCAAAGGGCTATGTGGAAGGCCCCTTTATGTTCAAGCGAAAGGGCATCTATTATTTCATGTGGTCCGAAGGAAACTGGACCGATGGAAGCTATAAGGTGGCCTATGCCATGGCGGAGCGTCCTATCGGCCCCTATACCCGGATCGGGACCATTTTGGAATCCAAGCAAGGCGACATCGCCACAGGGGCCGGACACCATTCCGTGATCAACAGACCCGGAACGGACCAATGGATCATGGTCTATCACAGAAGGCCAATCCCGAACCAGGATCGGGACCACAGGGTCGTATGCCTGGACCTCATGGAATTCAACGGAGACGGCACCATAAAACCCGTGACCATGACCTTTGAGGGGGTCAACGGCCAGAAACTTTAGGACTTATGAAACCAACACTTCTATCCCTTGTCGTATTGACCCTGACGATAGGCTGCGGCGGGGTCAAAACCCCAACCTATAAAACCACGGGCAGCATTCAGCGCTTGGACCCCGCATTGGATGCCTTAGTGGATTCCAATGCCCAAGCGGAAATCATTGCCGAAGGTTTTGAATGGACCGAAGGACCCCTTTGGGTGGAAAGCGAACAAATGTTGTTGTTTTCGGATGTGCCGAGAAATACAATTTACAAATGGACCGAGGAAAGGGGCACGGAAATCTATTTGAGCCCGAGCGGCTATACGGGAGAAGAACCGAGCAAAAGCAAGGAACCTGGAAGCAACGGGCTGTTGCTGGATGGGGAAGGAAATCTCGTGCTCTGCCAACATGGCGATCGTCGGATGGCCAGGATGGAAGCGCCCTTGAATGACCCGACCCCGCTGTTCCGCACTTTGGCGGACAACCATGGGGGAAAACGTTTGAACAGCCCGAACGATGCAGTATACAATAGCGCAGGCGAACTGTTCTTTACAGACCCGCCCTACGGCCTCCCTTCACAGAACGATACCGATCCGACAAAGGAAATCGATTTCAACGGGGTCTATCGAGTGGACCTAAACGGCGAAACGGTATTGTTGACCGATGCCCTTACAAGGCCCAATGGCTTGGCGCTGTTTCCGGGGGAAACAAAATTGCTCGTTGCAAATTCGGATCCCAATGCGGCCAATTGGTACCTGTTGGACCTTTCCGAACCCTCGAGGGGGCCACAATTGTTTTACAGTGCCACTGAGCAAGGCAAAGGATTAAAGGGCCTGCCCGACGGCTTGAAAATCGATAAAAATGGAACCGTTTTTGCCAGTGGTCCGGGAGGAATCTGGATCTTCAACAAAGACGGGAAGCTCCTCGGGAAAATAAAATTGGAGGAAGCGGCATCCAATGTAGCCTTGTCCAAAGACGAAAAAACATTGTTCGTCACCAACGATATGTATGTGCTTAGAATCCGATTGGAAGGACCCAATTCGAAGTGATTTCTGGGAAACGGGCGTTCATAGTACGACCCATCCAAGTGTTGATCCGACCGTCAAAAGTACGGTCAATCCAATGGTCGCAAATCCGAACTCTTTCATTTGCCGAGACGATGCTGTTGGTAAGCGGCCTTTAATCGAAATATAACATCCTGCCATTTTACCCCATTTAGAATGATCACTTGATGATTGTCCCGGTTCCTTAGGTCTTGAGCGTCCTCAAAGTACAATAGGGACCGTTCGGCCATAGCGATATTGTCGATTTGATATTTCTCTCGATACCCGTCCAACATATCACTCAAACTATAATGATTGAGAAGTTCATGGATGTCATAAAAATCCTTTTGGGGTTCCCCGGCCAACTACGGCGTTTATTTTCATGGCGGCAATATCAATGAGGCTGGCCAACCTTGTGCCATTATGGATTTCCAAAGGTTTGAGAAGTTGGTGTGGGAAATTGAAAAAATCGGTCTTTATGCCATCTATGGAACCGAATACGCCGACCTCCGTTACTGAAATACTGTTGAAATCCGTGCCGTATTTATTCTTGAGTTTGGAGTTGAGCATATTCGAATAGGGCAGATTGAAATCCCGATTGCTGAAAAGGTCAAGGCCTATTGAATGTCGATGCCCGAAACGCAGGGCTAGGTTCGTGCCTCCTGCAAGATAATGATCAGAAAGAAAATCGGCTTGCATGAGCTCGGACAACAGTTGCCTTTGACCTTCATCTACTGCATTCAAATCGAAATGGTTTTGTAAAAATTCAGTGTTTTCCTCGAAACCTCCTTGGATTTTTCCAAGGCGGAAATAATGGTTTGTTGGGAAAATACGGATTCAATATGCCGTATTTCCACATCCGTGCCCCGTTCCAGCACCCTCACAATGATAAAATCCCGGTCCTTAACCAGATCCAATAACTTCGGATCGGTATCCCAAAATGTCGAGGGATTTAAAATATCCAATTGAAGTGTTTTCCCTTTCTTCAAAGCCATTTAATTTAATCATCAATTTACTCATTTTACAAGTCTTTGCCAAGGAAATACCAATTAAGGAAAGTTGGATGTCAATTATTTTTCCAATAGTGTCAAAGAGCATCCCAAAAGACACGGGATATCATATACGATCAATCAAATGTCCCGAGCATTTTCCTGGGCATTGTTATCGGGTATTGTACAGTCCGTTTCCTTAACTCCGTGACCATGATCATGGTTACTGTATAGGTAATAGTATGTTTTCTTCTACCAAAAAAAAGCTGTAGTTTGAAGTATCTGAACAGTCA
>CALDPL010000106.1 GCA_937911965.1 uncultured Allomuricauda sp.
GCCCAAAGTAGAGGATAAAATAGGGCGGCCCCTTTCCCCCTCCGCAATCACCAAGTTTGTGAATGAACTCTATGCCGATATATTTTCCTCTTCATATGGTTTGTCGACCGTCGGCCTAAGGTACTTCAATGTCTTTGGAAGGAAACAGGATCCAGATGGGGCCTATGCCGCGGTCATCCCGAAATTTGTGATGCAGTTGATGAAGCACCAATCCCCGGTGATCAACGGGGATGGCACTTATTCGAGGGATTTCACCTATATAGACAATGTTGTGGAAATGAATGTCCGGGCCATTGTCAGTGAAAATGAAAAAGCACTCAATACGGTTTACAATGTGGCCTATGGGGAACGGGTGGATCTAAATGGATTGCTAACTTTGCTCAAAGAATATTTGGGGGAGTATGATCCGGAAATCTTGAAGGTTGAACCTACTTATGGTCCGACCCGAAAGGGGGATGTTCCCCACTCCCTGGCTTCCATAGAAAAAGCGAGGAGGCTTTTGGGATACGACCCAAAATTCGACATGAAATCAGGACTTAGGGAAGCCGTGTCCTGGTATTGGAAAAATTTGAAATAAAACACAAAAATGAACTTAACCATAATTGGAACCGGTTATGTCGGTCTGGTCACTGGGACCTGTTTCGCCGAAATGGGAAATACGGTCACCTGTGTCGATGTAGATGAACAGAAAATTGAAAATCTAAAAAAGGGGATCATCCCGATATACGAACCGGGTCTGGAGGCCATGGTACAACGCAATGTGGACAACAAGACCCTACATTTCAACACAAGGCTAAAGGATTGCCTTGAAGGCTGTGATATGGCCTTTATTGCTGTGGGTACGCCAATGGGAGAAGATGGATCGGCCGATTTGAAATATGTGCTCCAAGTGGCCTCCCAGATCGGCCAATACATGAATCACCCCTTGATCATAGTGGATAAATCCACGGTTCCGGTGGGCACGGCGGACAAGGTAAAAGAAACCATAGCCAAGGAATTGGAAAAAAGAAAGGTGTCCATTGATTTTCAGGTGGTCTCCAATCCAGAATTCCTTAAGGAAGGTGATGCCATTAGCGACTTTATGAAACCTGACCGCGTGGTCGTGGGAACAGAGGACAATGAAACGGCCGAGAAAATGCGGCAATTGTACGCCCCGTTCTTTAGAAGCAGTATGGACCGGATGTTGGTCATGGACGTTCGTTCAGCTGAAATGACCAAATATGTGGCCAATGCCATGTTGGCCACCAAAATCTCCTTCATGAACGAAGTGGCCAATATATGTGAATTGGTTGGTGCGGATGTCAATAAGGTCAGGATTGGAATCGGGTCGGACAGTAGGATCGGATACAGTTTCATCTATCCTGGAAGTGGGTATGGGGGTTCCTGTTTTCCAAAAGACGTAAAGGCATTGAAGAAAACTGCGGAACAGAACGGGTACAACGCACAATTATTGAATGCTGTTGAAGATGTCAACGACAGGCAGAAATTTGTCATATCCAACAAGGTCATCGAACATTTTGGCAAGGATCTCAAAGGAAGGACCTTTGCCGTTTGGGGATTGTCGTTCAAACCCGGCACCGATGACATGCGGGAAGCTCCTTCCATCTATATCATTAAAAAATTGACCGAACTTGGAGCCAAGATTCAAGCCTATGACCCCAAGGCAATCCATGAGGCCAAAGAATTTTACTTAAAAGATGTCAGGAACATTGAATATGCCCCCTCCAAATATGAGGCCTTGGAAAATGCGGATGCCCTTTTGTTGCTCACAGAATGGAAGGAGTTCCGTTCCCCTGACTTCAAAGCTCTAAAAGATAATTTGATAACCCCCATAATTTTCGATGGTCGCAATCAATATGACGGAGAGCGATTGGAAAGTTTGGGCTTTACTTATCATCAAATTGGGAAGAAATAATTCTCGGTTTCAACTAAATAACAAAACCATTTTATTGCCAAATAACGCTCATGGACAATACTAGAATAGCTGTGATAGGGTTGGGATATATGGGGTTGCCCCTCGCACGTCTATTTGCCACCAAATACCCCGTAATCGGGTTTGATATCAATGAAAAGCGTGTCAAAGAACTGCAGGATGGAAAGGATTACACCCTGGAAGTTGAGGACGAAGTCCTTCAGGCCGTATTGGCCCAGGAAATACCTGAATCCAAGGGCCTTTTTTGCTCCCATACCCTGGAAG
>CALDPL010000107.1 GCA_937911965.1 uncultured Allomuricauda sp.
ACAGATTGGCGCGATTCAAGGCCCAATTTTGCAAGCGATCTGCCAGCTGGTCGTTATTCAAGTCTTCGCGAATCCAAAGGCCGTTCAGCCAATTGAGCTTGTCCACATCAAATATGGGCCCTCCCAGGCTGACACGCTCAATGTTGAACTGGGACTGCATATCGGCCAAAGAAAATTTTTCTCGCTCGTCCGGCATGGACCAGCCCATGCGCCCCAGGTAGTTCAGCAACGCTTCCGGCAGGTAGCCCATGCGCTTGTAATAGAGAATGCTGGTGGGGTTCTTGCGCTTGCTGAGCTTGGTTTTATCCGGGTTGCGCAACAAGGGCAAATGGCAAAACACCGGTGGCTGCCAACCAAAATATTCATAGAGCAGCACGTGTTTGGGTGCGGAATTTATCCACTCTTCCCCGCGGATGACATGGGTAATGCCCATCAGGTGGTCATCCACCACATTGGCCAGGTGATAGGTCGGCATCCCATCGCTTTTAAAAAGGATCTTATCGTCCAGGATGTTCGTGTCGATACGGATTTCCCCACGGATGACATCGTTCAACACCAAATGCTCCCCTTCTGGGGATTTGAAACGGATCACATAGTCCTCCCCGGCAACCAACCTCCTTTGGACCTCTTCCTGGTCAAGGTTAAGGGAATTTTGCAGTTTCAGGCGGTTGTGCCAATTGTAGATGAAGGTCTTTCCTTGGGCCTCATGGGAATTTCGGTGTCCCTCCAAGGCCTCGGCGGTGTCAAAGGCATAATAGGCCTTGCCCCTTTTGATGAGTTCCTGGGCATATTTTAAATAGAGATCTTGGCGTTCACTTTGGCGGTAGGGCCCAAAGCCCCTTTCCTTTCCGGGGCCTTCATCAAAGGGGATCCCACACCACTCAAGGGCCTCCACAATATAGGCCTCCGCCCCTTCCACAAATCGGTTTTGGTCGGTATCCTCGATGCGCAACAGAAAATCCCCCTGATGCTTTTTGGCAAAAAGGTAATTGAACAGGGCAGTTCGCAGTCCTCCAATGTGCAAAGGCCCCGTGGGACTTGGGGCAAATCGCACCCTTACTTTATCATTCATTTTTTCAACTTAGGCAACAAAGATACAGTGCCCCGGAGATTCTGAAAAGCACCCAAGCCTCAGTTTCTGGGTTTCTTTGGGGTTTGAAGCGGTACAGTTTAACAAATATTTCGTTTGCCTTTGCCCAAGATGGGCTAATTTGGTACCCAAGAGCCAGTATATTGAGCAGTTACCAGAACATACTCACGCGTTTGGAGGCCTTTGTAAGGCGCTACCACAGCAGGCAATTCGTCAAGGGAATCCTAATGTTCCTCGGCCTGGGATTGCTATTTTGGATCGGGGTTCTTTCCTTGGAGTACCTGCTTTGGATGGGCCCCAGATGGAGGTTGGTTCTGTTTTGGACCTTTGTCGGCATCGAACTCTATCTGCTCTATCGCTTTATCATCCTGCCGCTCTTGTACCTGTTTCGCCTTAGGAAAGGGATGGACCACAAGGAGGCCTCCCTGCTGATCGGAAAACATTTCCCTGAGGTCGATGACAAATTGTACAACCTTTTGGAACTCTCCCAACATCCCCATAAATCCGATTTGTTGTTGGCCAGCATCCGGCAACGTTCCGATCGATTGGGCCATGTTCCCTTTTCCAAGGCCATCGATTTCAAGGAAAACTATAAGTACCTCAAGTATGTATTGGTGCCCTTTTTGATCTTGGGGTTTCTATGGGCCAGTGGGAACCTGCTCGCCTTTTTCAATTCCCACAGTCGCTTGGTTCACTATGATATGGCTTTCGAACGTCCGGCCCCCTTCAGTTTTAAACTGCTCAATGAGGACCTTCGGGTCATGGATCGTGAGGATTTTACCCTTATGGTGGCCTTGGAGGGATCGGTGCGTCCCGAGTTCGTTCATTTGGTGATCGATGGGCAACAGCTGTTGATGGAACAACGCGACGGGTTTTATCAGTACACCTTTGAGGCCCCTTTTCCCAGCACCGATTTTTATTTGACGGCCAACGGTTGGAATTCCGGCAGCTATTCCCTCGAGGTCCTGCCCACCCCCAACATGATGGACTTTTGGATGGAACTCGATTTTCCCAAATACCTGAACCGTAAATCCGAAGTGGTCAAGGGAACCGGAAATGCAACCGTCCCCGAGGGCACCCATGTCCGTTGGATGGTCAAGGGACAGAACGTCGATCGGGTGTCCATGAAGGCAGCGGATTCGATACAGGATTTGAAGAGGGATGGAAACCTCTTTTCCCACAAGCTTCAAATCTTCAATCCCCTTGACTATGGGTTGAGCAGCTCCAATGCCCATGTGGAACACTTTGAACCTTTGCAGTATTCCATTGGGGTCATAAAGGATGAATCTGCCCGGGTCCTGGTGGAACAGTTCCTGGATTCTGTCAATCCAAATCTGGCCTATTACAGCGGACAGGCCATGGACGATCACGGGTTGGCCAGTATCAGTTTGGTCTATTACCCCTTGGACGATATCCGCGATGTCAAACGGCTTCTCTTGGAACGCCCCAACAGCAGTATGCATCAGTTTTATTACAGCTTTCCCTCGGGACTTGATTTGGAGGAGGGCCGCAATTACGGGCTGTATTTTGAAGTCGTGGACAACGATGCCTTACACGGGGGCAAACGTTCTAGAAGCCAGACCTTTAGCACTGTTATTTTAACCGACAAACAATTGAAGGACAGGGAGTTGGACTTCCAGAACTCCTCCCTCCAACAAATGGACCGCTCCCTCGGGGAGTATAAGGATCAACAAAGAAGCCTCTTGGAAATCAACCAGGGACAAAAGGAAAACCGGAGTCTTAGTTTTGAGGACAAGAACCGGATCCAGGATTTTCTGCAGCGGCAGCAGCAACAAGAGGCCCTGATGAAAAAGTTTAGCAATGAGCTCAGTGAGTCCCTGGCAAAACATCCCACCGATCCCAGGATGAACGAATTGCTTCAAGAACGGCTCCAACGCCAGGAAGAGGAGGCCCAAAAGAATGCGGCCCTTTTGGAAGAGCTTCAAAAGCTCGCCGAGAAAATGAACAAAGACGAGCTTCAACAACGCTTGGAGGAACTTGGAAAGAACCAAGGTCGAAATATTCGGAATCTCGAACAGATTCTGGAGCTGACCAAAAGATATTATGTCACTGAAAAAGCTTCTCAATTGTCCAGAAAGTTGAACGATCTTTCAAAACGGCAGGAAAAACTCTCAGAAGAGCAAGAACAGACCCAAGGGGATCAGCAAGGACTCAACGAGGAATTTGGAGAGCTTGACCGGGAAGTGGAGGAATTGGAGCGGGACAATAAGGATCTTAAAAAGCCCTTGGACATCAAGGACTCCAAAAAGGAACGCGAATCCATAAAAAGAGACCAGGAGGATGCCTTGGAGGATCTTCAGAAACAGGAAGAACCCCAAGATTCCCAAGACGGTAACGAAGGAAATGATAATCAAAATGCCTCCAAGAAACAAAAGTCTGCGGCCCAAAAGATGAAGGAAATGGCCCAATCCCTCCAAATGGGTGGTGCCGCGGGCGGTGCCTCGGATACCGAAGACGCTGCAATGCTGAGACAGATTCTTGATAATCTGCTCCATTTTTCATTCAAACAGGAAGATTTGTTCGATCACATCCGGGGTACCCAAGTTGATATTGGCGAGTTCGCCGGAACGGTCAAGGAACAACAGGAACTCAAAAGGCTTTTTCAACATGTGGACGACAGTCTTTTTGCCCTTTCCCTACGAAGGGCCGAATTGTCCGAGTTCGTAAACGAGCAGGTCAGTGAGGTCTATTACAATATAGACAGGTCTTTGGAAAGTCTTGCGGAGAATCAGTTCTATCAGGGGGCTTCCCATCAACAGTACACGATCAACGCCACCAATGCATTGGCCGACTTCCTAGCCGACATCCTGGAGAACATGCAGCAGAACCTTTCCATGGGTTCTGGGGGTGCCTCCAATTCAGACTTTCAATTGCCGGACATCATTCAGGGCCAACAGAGCTTGCAAGAAAAAATGGGCAATGCCGACAAAGAAGGGAAACCCCGGGAAGGAGAGCAAGGGGAGCAGGGCGAAGGCAAACAAAAGGGTGATGGAAATTCCCCTGGGGAGAAGCAACAGGGCCAAGAGGGAGAAGCAGCTGAAGGAGAAGAACTCGGTCTGAACGAAATCTATGAGATTTATAAGGAGCAGCAATTCTTGAGGGAACAATTGGAGAAGCAATTAAGGGACATGATCAATAAGGAGGATCGTGAATTGACTGAAAAACTGCTTCGTCAAATGGAAGATTTCCAGAACGATCTTCTGGAAAACGGCATTACCCAAAGGAGTATGGCCAAGGTAAACAACATCCAACATCAGCTCTTGAAACTGGAGGATGCGGTATTGGAACAGGGCCTGAAAGAGGAGCGCGAGAGCCGGACCAACCTTCAGGATTATAACAATCCCATCATTAGCAAACCCGAACAGTTTAAAGAATCGAGGCAGGGGATTGAAATTTTAAATCGACAAGCCTTACCTTTGCGGCGAAAATACGAGCAAAAGGTCAAGGAATATTTTAGGAATGATCGAGTTTCATTTTAAATCGGATTTTTTGATATACAATAAATCCGACTATTCCGATTGGATAAGTAGAATATTGGATTCCGAAGGCTTCACTTTGGGGCAATTGGATTATATCTTCTGCACGGACCAAGCTCTTTTGGAAATCAATTTGGAGTACCTGGCACATGATACCCTTACGGACATCATAAGTTTTGATTACTCCCAGGGCAAGGTCCTCTCCGGGGATATATTCATCTCCACGGAACGGGTGGCCGAGAATGCAAAGACCTTTGGGGTCAGTTTCGACAATGAGTTGCTTCGGGTCATGAGCCATGGACTGCTTCACCTAATGGGATATGGGGACAAAGAAGAGGAACAGATCGTTCAAATGCGGGCCAAAGAAGAGGAGAAAATAAGAATGTTCCACGTGGAACATTGATTTCCTTATCAAAATTCTGTTCTTTTTTAAAACTTTTGCTCAAATTCTTTCAATTACAAATAACAGAATCAATTTTTTTATCCGACCCCTTCAAACTCATAATTTGATTAGAAATCAACCGAATTTGGTATTTAATAATAAATGTTCCACGTGGAACAATTGATATGTTTGATCAAGAATACGATGTAATAGTAGTAGGAGCTGGGCATGCCGGGGCTGAGGCTACGGCGGCCGCGGCCAATATGGGCTCCAAGACCCTGTTGGTCACCATGAACCTACAAACCATTGGACAAATGTCCTGCAATCCTGCCATGGGTGGAATTGCAAAAGGACAGATCGTTCGGGAGATCGATGCACTCGGAGGCTATAGTGGCATCATTACGGATCGTTCTGCCATACAGTTTAAAATGCTCAACAAATCCAAGGGACCGGCCATGTGGAGTCCCAGGGCACAAAGCGATCGAATGCGCTTTGCAGAGGAATGGCGATTGGCCCTGGAAGCTACACCCAATGCCGATTTTTACCAGGAGATGGTCTCGGGGATTTTGATCAAGGACGATAGGGTTGTGGGAGTACGTACCTCCCTAGGGATTGAGATTCGTTCCAAGGCTGTGATCCTTACCAATGGCACCTTTTTGAATGGCTTGATCCATATAGGCGAAAAACAATTCGGCGGGGGCAGGGCCGGGGAAAAGGCGGCCACCGGAATTACGGAACAATTGGTTGCCTTGGGATTTGACAGCGGAAGAATGAAAACGGGAACCCCACCCAGAGTGGATGGAAGGTCCTTGGATTATGGGAAGATGATTCCCCAACCGGGGGATCCCGAACCCGGTAAATTCTCATATTTGGACACCCCTATTTTGAAGGAGCAAAGGGATTGTCATATGACGCATACCTCGGCCTTGGTCCACGATCTTTTGCGGGAAGGCTTCGACCGTTCTCCCATGTTCAATGGCAGGATCCAAAGCATAGGTCCCCGGTACTGTCCTTCCATAGAGGACAAGATCAACCGTTTTGCCGATAAGGATTCCCATCAAATATTTGTGGAGCCCGAAGGTTGGAACACCGTTGAGGTCTATGTAAACGGCTTCTCAACTTCCCTTCCCGAGGACGTCCAATACAAGGCCTTGAAATCGGTCAAAGGCTTTGAACATGTCAAGTTTTTCAGGCCGGGATATGCCATAGAATACGATTATTTTCCACCAACCCAACTCAGGCATACCCTCGAAACAAAGTTGGTCGAGAACCTCTATTTCGCGGGTCAGATCAACGGCACCACAGGCTATGAGGAGGCGGCCTCCCAAGGGCTTATGGCCGGGATAAATGCCCATCTAAAGATCAATGAAAAGGAGCCTTTGATCCTGAAAAGGGACGAGGCCTATATCGGGGTTTTGGTCGATGATCTGATCACCAAGGGCACCGAAGAGCCCTATCGAATGTTCACCTCCAGGGCGGAATATCGGACCCTTTTGAGGCAGGACAATGCCGACCTCAGGTTGACCCCCAAGGGGTATGAAATCGGCTTGGCCAAGGAAGAGCGGATGCGAAGAATGGAAGAGAAACGGTCCAAGTCAAAAGCCTTTGTCGAGTTCTTCAGGAGCAACAGTTTCGATCCAAAGGAGATCAATCCCATATTGGAATCCTTGGATCTGGCCCAAGTCAAACAGGCCGATAAGCTCTTTAAAGTTTTTTCCAGGCCCAAGGTGGGGATGGAGCATATGCTGCAATTGGACTTGGTAGGAGCCTATGCGATGAATCAAAATTTGGACGCAGAAGTATTGGAGCAGGCCGAAATCGAGGTCAAGTATGCTGGCTATATCGAAAAGGAAAAGGCCAATGCGGATAAATTGCACCGTTTGGAGGAAGTCAGGATTCCGGAGACTTTTGATTATTCAAAACTAAAATCCCTCTCCTTTGAAGCCCGGGAAAAATTGCAGGCCATCAAGCCGGTCACCATTTCACAGGCATCCCGAATTTCCGGGGTGAACCCTTCGGACATCAGTGTACTTTTGGTCCATTTGGGCAGGTAAAAAACGCCAATGTTCCACGTGGAACATTTTTAAATCCCTTGAATCGGGGATTAAATTTTGGAAGGGAGACTGCAAATCCCAATTCGATTAAAAGTTATTTTTGAAGGACCTGGATCATAAAAAAACTGCCACCCAAATAATGAAGCCCTATCTAAAAACCTTAGATCATTCCGTCTCCAAGGAAGCCTTTGATTTGTATTGGGACGCGGATCTGGACATGCTCTGTACCCGGCCCCAACCCCAAGATCTGGCCCCGTATTATGACAGTGGGGATTATATTTCCCATACGGATGCCAAGAATTCCCTGTTTGAGCGTATCTATCAAACTGTCAAGCAAATAAACCTCAATTCCAAGCTTCAATATATTGATAATCAGAATGATAAGATAAAAACCCTCCTGGATATCGGGACCGGGACCGGGGATTTCCTTCTAAAGGCAAAATCAAAGGGTTTTCAGGTGCAGGGGATGGAGCCCAATGCCAAGGCGAGGGAATTGGCCCTTCAAAAAGGAGTGGCCTTGGCAGCGGATTGGAATCAAATTCCAGCGGACAGCTACCGGTACATTACCCTCTGGCACGTATTGGAACACCTTCCCGATCTGGAAACAGAGATCCAAAGAATCGTTTCCCATTTGGAACCTGATGGGACCCTGATCGTGGCCGTTCCCAATTTTAAATCCTTCGACGCCCAATATTACGGAAGCCATTGGGCGGGGTATGATGTGCCCAGACACCTTTGGCATTTTTCACGGACCTCCATCGCCAAACTCTTTGGGGCCCATGGAATGGAAATCCACTCCATCAAGCCCATGTGGTTCGATGCCTTTTATGTCTCCCTGCTCTCCGAAAAATATCGGGGAAGCTCTTGGTCCTGGATCCGGGGTTTTTGGGTCGGACTCCGTTCCAATCTCAAGGCGATGCACAGCGGGGAGCACTCTTCCCTGATCTATGTCCTGAAAAGGAAGAAATAAGGCGATTAAGGCCACGCATGCTTTGTTCTGCCAGCAATATGAGCAATCCCCCTCGATAAAGAAGAACGTCTCATAGCGCCTCTTATACGCCTCCATTTTCAATAGCTTCCGACTATTCGATCATAAAACTTCCATAAAGAATGTTTATAGGCCTTTTTTTAGCCTTCCGTCCCACAAAAAAGAATCTCCGAGCATTGAAAAAGCTTTCCTATTTTTGCCCCCAATAAACTTAGCACGATGAAAAAAATAATGATGTTGGTCGTGGCCCTTTCCGCCATGGCATGTCAACAGAACAAGATCGGGTTTGTGAACAGCCTCGAACTTATGGACGGGTATAAGGAACGGGTCGATCTTGAGGCCAGGTTCAAGACCAAGGCCGATGCCATGACCAAGAAGAGGGACAGTATCGCCCAATCCTTCCAGTTGGAACTGCAGGCCTTCCAGACCAAGGCGGAACGCATGTCCCAAAAGAATGCCCAAGAGGAATACGGGCAGTTGCAACAACGGGGACAGTTTGCCGGCCAGCAATTGCAGATGGAGGAACAACAACTTCAACAAAGCAGCCAGACCGAAATGGATTCCCTGGTCAAAAAGGTCAAAAGGGAAATTGAAGCTTACGGCAAGGCCAACGGCTACACCTACATCCTGGGTGGGGGCGATGGCGGTGCGGTCCTCTACGGAGAGGAGGCCCATGACCTCACGGATGCCATCCTTAAGATCCTGAACGACAAATACGGGAATTGAACCCCAAATGGTACAAAGAGAATAAAACAGGGACCCATTCGAAAGGATGGGTCTTTTGTTTGTGGGCTCCCTAGATCGGGGTCAAGGGACAAATCAACCCCTGGGGGGGATCCCTTGTACAAAATCACCGCTTCTTGATGCTTTATTATCCCTTTTGGGCCGCCATTGCCCCCATATCGGGGCCATTGGGTATGTTTGTCCCATGGAAAATACAGTTCGGATAGATGCCGCCTTTATTGAGGAAAACACCCATTTCCCGGATTTGATCGACGCCCTGGATCGAAGCTTTGCCGAAAAGGCCGCCCTGGTCCCCATGCGACACCACCACGATTTCCCAAACCCCGAAGTGGGGGGAGAGTCCACCCTGCTGTTGATGCCCGCCTGGAACCCCGGTAGGGAGGCCGGGGTAAAAATAGCCACGGTGAGCCCGGAGAACGGAAGGTTCAATCTTCCCGCAATACAGGGGATCTACATTTATCTCGATGCCCTCAAGGGCAGCATCAGGGCGATTTTGGAGGCAAAGAGCCTTACGGTGAAACGCACGGCCGCAGCTTCGGCCCTGGCCTCCAAATACCTGAGCAGGGAGGATACCAAATCCATGCTCATGATCGGTACGGGGGCCCTTTCCCCTAATTTGATTAGGGCACACGCCAGCATCAGGCCCATAGAGGAAGTATTTGTATGGGGGCGGGACTTCAAGAAGGCAGAACGCATTTGCGATCTTTTGAAAGGGGGGGACTTTCGGATCACCCCCATCAAGGAACTTGAGGAGCACTTGGGCCAGGTGGACCTGATTTCCTCGGCCACCCTTTCCCCAACCCCCTTGGTATTGGGCAAACATTTGAGGTCTGGACAGCATTTGGATCTGGTCGGGGCCTACCGTCCGCATATGCGGGAGGCCGATGATTTGGCCGTCCAAAAATCGGAAGTCTTTGTGGACACCTATGAAGGGGGACTCAAGGAAAGTGGGGACATCGTCCTTCCCCTGCAGCGTGGCGTACTGCTACAAGAAAATATTAAGGCCGATCTCTTCGCCTTGGCCGCCAAGAAAAACAGGGGTAGGGAAGACAGGGAGCAGATCACGTTTTTCAAATCCGTGGGACATGCCCTGGAGGACCTGACGGCCGCGACCTATTATTTCGATCGGTTCCAAAAGCGGGGCCAAGGATCGAAGTAACAAGAAAAAGGAGCAAGGGGGGAACTTTTTGCAACCGAACAGATTGAACTGCGGATGCCCGTCGAAGAACCGGACCGGAAGACCGAAGGCCCCGTCACTTTGAGGATGACATCTATGGAATTTCCCTTTCCCTCTATTGTATCCCGATATAACCCATTACTCCAAGGTCAATGGAAATGTATCAAAGTGCCTCGATTTCGGAGATCAGAGCCCTTCGATTTCCGCAACGGAAAGCCCCGTTACCTTGGGGATGTCATCGATCGGGTATCCCAAATTCTTCAATTCCTTGGCAATGGCGAGGGCTTTTAGATGTTGGCTCTCTTGAATTATTTCTTGAAATCCTTCTTGAAACCCTTTTTGAAATCCTTCTTCCCAAGCTTGTCTCTTGATAATTTCCAAAATGTCCATATCAATCGAAATAAATCAAAGAGACTCGATTTGCGCAACGGAAAGCCCCGTTACCTTGGCGATGAAATCAAAAGGGTTTCCCAAATTCTTCAATTCCCTGGCAATGGCGAGGGCCTTAAGTAGTTCGCCCTTTTCGATTCCTTTTTCCATTTCCTGTCTCTTGATCAATTCTATAATTCCCATATCTATAGTATTATCCGTTAA
>CALDPL010000108.1 GCA_937911965.1 uncultured Allomuricauda sp.
TGGAGGCCTACCGAAATAAGAACATACAAATACTGTGATCGTGGAAGATAGACACCAAAAAATAACCGAACAGGCCTCCCTGTATGATAAATTGGAGGAAATGGACAGCCTGGAACTGTTGGGCCATATCAACAAGGAAGACCAAAAGGTGGCCGAAGCCGTGGCCCAGGTCCTGCCCCAGATTGCCCAAGTGGTCGACCGCACCGTGGAGCGTTTTGAAAAGGGAGGACGGTTGTTCTATATCGGGGCGGGCACCAGCGGACGCTTGGGTATCCTGGATGCCTCTGAAATCCCTCCGACCTTTGGCATGCCGCACGACCGGGTCATCGGTTTGATCGCCGGGGGGGACGGGGCCATTAGAAAGGCTGTGGAATTTGCGGAGGACGATCGGGAACAGGCCTGGAAGGATCTTCTGGAGTACGATATCAATGAAGGGGATGTACTGGTGGGCATTGCGGCCTCCGGGACCACCCCTTATGTACTGGGGGGCTTGGCCCGGGCAAAGCAGCATGGCATATTGACCGTGGGCATCACCAATAATCCAGGGTCACCCTTGGCCATACAGGCGGATATTCCCATCGAGGTCAATGTGGGACCGGAGTTTTTGACCGGAAGTACCCGTATGAAAAGTGGTACCAGTCAAAAATTGGTGCTCAACATGATTTCCACGGCCCTGATGATACGCATAGGCCGGGTCAAGGGGAACAAAATGGTGAACATGCAGTTGAGCAACAACAAATTGGTCGACCGGGGCACCCGATACCTTATGGAAGGCTTGGGCCTGGACTATGAGGCGGCCAATGCCGCCCTGACCAAATACGGTTCGGTACAGGCGGCCCTGGAAGCCCTTAAAAGGGATTAATTCGGGACCAGCCTGTAAACGCCCTTGCCCTCGATGCCCACATAGATGAACCCATCCGGGGCTTGGCGCACATTTCTTACCCGTCCCACGCCGTCCAATAGTTTTTCCCTGTAAACCACCTTGTTGTCCTTGAACTCCAAACGCTCCAGGTATTGGAAGGAAAGGGAACCGACCAGAAGGTTGCCCTTCCATTTTGGATATTTGTCCGAGCTGACGAAGGCCATGCCCGACGGTGCTATGGAGGGGGTCCATTGGTAAATGGGCTGCTCCATCCCGGGCCTTGAGGTTTCATCCGTGATCTTGGTGCCGCTGTAATTGATGCCGTAGGTGATCACCGGCCATCCGTAGTTCTTGCCCTTTTCGACGATATTGATCTCATCTCCGCCCCTGGGGCCGTGTTCGTGGTCCCAGAGCTTTCCGGTTTGTGGATGCAATGCCAACCCTTGGGGATTCCGGTGCCCATAGCTGTAGATTGCGGTCTTGGCGCCGCTTTGCCCCACAAAGGGATTGTCCGTGGGGATTCGGCCATCATCATGTATTCGGTATATCTTTCCACCGTCCCTGGTGACGTCCTGTGGGTTGATGTCCCGATCTCCCCGATCCCCAATGGAAAAATAGAGATATCCATCCCGGTCGAACTCCAATCGGGAGCCAAAATGCTGCCCTTTGCCCGTATTGGGCACGGCCTTGTACAATAATTCATTTTCGACGAGTTCATT
>CALDPL010000109.1 GCA_937911965.1 uncultured Allomuricauda sp.
GATCGTGGTGTCGATCACGGATCGGATCACGGCAAAGTTCTGTGCCGTTCTTTCCTTTTTGAACTGTCCCGATATCTTCTGCTTCACCTTGATGTTGCGGATTGCCAACTCCGATCCGTTGTTGTCCGAAGGGACATCCGGGATGTAGAGGAAGGTGAACAGGCTCTGCCTTTCCCTGCACATGCGTTTGTAGAAGGTGTGGAGCTTTTTGTGTTTTTTCTCCGGTGGCCGCTCCAACAGGTCTTCGAGGGCCTGGACGATCGCCTCCCTGGAGCGGCCCGTTTCCCCGGGCCCGTCCCTGTTGAGGTCCATGGCATCGCAGAGCAATTTTTTGAAACTTCCGCTCCATTGCTGGCCCGGGTATCTTTCGCCCAGACCGTTCAGGTCCCTGAGCAGGTGGGCCAGACAGGTCTGGTGGTGCCCTGCCGGGGTGCCCACCTGCGGCCTCCATCCGTCATGGACCAGGGTGGCCCTTGGGAACCCTTGCGGGAAATGGGCCTCCACGGCCGCCTTCCCCCTTGTGGGGGAATGGGCGATATAGGTGAGTTCCGGGGTCTGCCAGGTCCAGAACCAATGCCTGTTCCCGTCCACCCTTGCACCGGTCTCATCGGTGCCCACCACCTTGGCCTTGGCCACACGCTCCCTTATCTCCCGATGGGCCGGTGCGCTCTTTTGGGCGAAACGCTCCAGCAGATGGTGGATGCCCCCTTCGCTGATGCCGATCCCCAGGACATCGCCCAAGAGTTCCTTCATCCGTTTGAAGGGCAGGTACTGTCTTGCGTGCAGGTAGCCGATAAGGCCCTCGATGCGGTTCCCATAGCCCACGGGGGAATCCACCCCTTGGGGAAAGCCGGCCACCGTGCGTCGGCCACAACCGCACCGCACCCCATAGGTGCGGTACTCGGTCCAAACGGCCCTGATCGGGGGGATGTCCACCACCTGGCGGGCCCCGTCCATGGTCCGGGGAAGGCCCTCCAGGGAAGACCCACAGCCGTTGCAGTACTCGGGATGGAGGTGCTCGACCCGGTCCGGATCGGCCACCATCCTCAGAGTGTTGCCCTTGCGCCCGGGCTGTCCGCCGGGCTTCCTGCCCGTGGCCTTTCGAAGGCTCCGGTCCTTCCTTGGACGGTTCTCGTCCTTGGAGGGGGGGATCGAACTGTTGCGGCTGTTCTTGGGGTTCCCGAGTTCGGCGAGACGCTCGCGAAGGGACTCGTTCTCCCTGCGAAGCGCTTCGTTCTCCTTGCGAAGCGCCTCACTGTTCTTGCGAAGCGCCTCACTTTCCTTGTGAAGGTCGGAGAGTCCCCGTTCCATTCGCCCGCCAAGATAGGCCATCTCCCTTTCCAGGAAGGAAACCTTTTTCAACAGTTCCGATATCAGGGAGTCCTTGTCCATCATAGGACAAGATCCGACAAAGTATCTTGGGATCCAAATATTTGGAAACTTTTTTTGACTTATTTTTAGAACTGATTAGTTACGTATTTTTAAGCTTTTCAGATAAAATCCCGATCAATTCTACCCATGCTAATGACCCAATCAT
>CALDPL010000110.1 GCA_937911965.1 uncultured Allomuricauda sp.
CCGTGTAGCTGAAAAAAGGCCCCGAGTAGAACGGACTCGCCTTCAGCATGTAGCCGCGGGACGCATGATTGAGTTGCCACCGGCCATCCCGCCGATCGAGCAGGCGCAGGCACTTCAACATCGCGAGCAGCGCATCGAGCCCGCGTTCGGAGTAGCCGGTTCGCTCGGCAAGCGTCGCCGTGTCCGCCGGCTCCTGTAGGGCTTCGAAGATTTCCAGTTCGAGCGCGACACTGATCGCCGGCGTTTGATACAGCCCAAGCCAGGCATCCCAGACGGGCGTGT
Organism: uncultured Allomuricauda sp.; assembly: GCA_937911965.1. Classification (GTDB taxonomy): domain Bacteria; phylum Bacteroidota; class Bacteroidia; order Flavobacteriales; family Flavobacteriaceae; genus Flagellimonas. The sequence continues at coordinate 283 of CALDPL010000110.1, forward strand.
CGTCGATGACAGGCAATTCCGGATTCATTGCAGTGCTGCTCCTACTTTTGGTGCCGGGCCGGCTCGCGAATCATAGCGGTCGCCGCGCGACTGGGCTTCGGCGGCCGAGGCCACGGGAACTTCGGAAAGTTCCTCGCCGGAAAGGGTGACCACAGATCCTGTCAAATCCGATCTTCGTGCGGTACCATAACCAATGACCACCACTTCATCCAATTGGGAAGCGGATTCCTCCATGGTGACATTGATGGTCCCATTTGAACCCACGGTCCTCGAAGCCGAAGTGAATCCCAGATAGGTAAAATCCAGGACACTTGCAGCGCTGCTGACCCTTATTTCATAATTGCCATCGAAATCGGTGGCCACTCCATTGGTGGTGCCGCGCTCCACAACGGATACCCCGGGCAGGGGCGTACCGTTTGCATCGCTCACCGTCCCGGTCACGGTCAATTGCACGGTCTGGGACTGCAAAGGGTCCGCCGAACCATCCGGGGTCAAATCCGATACGGCAGCCATTGCGGGCATAAATGCCCATAGGTGCCCCAACAGCACCAAGAACACTTTCTTCCTTAAAAAAAAGAATGTTTTTTCCATTAAAGTTGTTTTTGAGTTAATTTTTTGCATGATCGCCTAGTCAGGGCATTTTCGAGTTTGTCATTAAAATTGTTTGTAATCGATTGCACCAAATTATATATTTATTCTGAAAATGCAAAAAAACCAATGAATTTTTTAATAAATACCTAAACTTTGTCCCATGAAATTGCAGGTTTGGGCCGCAAAAAGGCTGTATTGCCAACTATTTGGCTGATGTAATCGATTATTTTGTATTTAAATTGGGGAATTTGTTATATTTTGAAAATATTTTCAATCGATTACATACATTTGTCCTGAAATGACATGCTATGGCAAAAAACGAAAAGGTCACCATTTATGATATTTCCAAAAAGCTGAACATTAGTGCAGCCACGGTCTCCCGCGCTTTGAACAACAATCCGAAAATCAGTCTAAAGACCCGGGAACTCGTGTTGAAAACGGCCCAGGAGCTGAACTACAAGCAAAATAGGCTGGCATTGGCCCTGAAAAGTGGAAAGACCAACAGTATCGGGGTGATCGTTCCCTATATCAATCGAAACTTTTTCTCCGCCGTCATTTATGGAATTGAAAAATTACTTGCCCCCCACGGTTACAATGTGATCATTTGTCAGTCCCATGAGGACGCGAACAACGAGGCAAACCATATTGCGGCCCTTCTGAATACCCAAGTTGACGGCATATTCATGTCGGTGTCCAAGACCACCCAGGACACCTCCCATATTGAAAAAATACTGGAGAACGGGACCCCACTGATATTCTTTGACCGTAAAAAGGATATCCCCGGGGTAAGCTCAGTCACAATAGATGACTTCCGGGGAGGGTATATGGCCACCGAGCACTTGATCCAACAAGGGGCCCGTAGGGTGGCGCACTTTTGCGGGGATCTGAACCTGGAAATTTATCGCAACAGGCACAACGGCTATTTAAAGGCCCTGGAGGATTATGATATTCCCTTGGACAATGGCCTGATCGTGCACACCAACAGTAGAATCGAGGCCGGTGCCGACGCCCTGGCCAAGCTTTGGTCCAAAAAGAAACGTCCGGATGCCATATTCTCCTCCAGTGATTACGCTGCCCTGGGAGCAATTCAGGAACTGAGGAAGTTGGAGGTCGAAATTCCGGATGAAGTGGGGGTGGTCGGTTTCAGTAACGAACCCTTTACAAAATATATGGAGCTTCCCATGTCCTCAGTGGACCAGACCCCTGCCACCATGGGGGAACTTGCCGCCCAAGTGTTTCTCGAACAGATCAATAACGATCAACACGTTCTTTCCGTGGAAAAACGGGATGTGTTGGCCCCTGAATTGATCGTACGCCGATCATCGGACAAAAAAAGGACCCTTATAGGGAAACACCCCGTTTCCAAGGGATAAAATCGTGTTGATTGAGCAACATCGCCTTGGTTTTTTCTTCTCCCGAGGCCACTTTTACAATGAACTCCAATAGTTCCTCCCCCATTTCTTCTATGGTTTTTTCCCCTTTGATCACCGGACCCGCATCCACGTCGATGATATCCGGCATTCTACTGGCCAACTCGCTGTTGGAAGACAATTTTACCACAGGGGTCACGGGATTCCCGGTGGGCGTGCCCAATCCAGTGGTGAATACCATCATATTGGCTCCCGAACCCGCCAGGGCCGTTGTGCTTTCCACATCGTTGCCCGGAGTGCAGAGCAGGTTGAGTCCGGGCTTGGTCACATATTCCCCGTAATCCAACACATCGGTAACCGGGGAGGTCCCACCTTTTTTTGCGGCCCCTGCGGATTTCATGGCGTCCGTGATCAATCCATCCTTGATGTTCCCGGGCGATGGGTTCATGTCGAATCCGGAACCGGCATCGATCACCGACCGTTCATAGTCCCGCATGAGCTCCAAGAAACGTTGTCCGTCCGCATCATCCACACAACGGTTCACAAGTTCCTGTTCCACCCCACTGAGTTCGGGGAATTCGGCCAGAATCGGGGAACCGCCCAACGCGGCCAGGAGATCTGAGGCATAGCCAAGTGCCGGATTGGCGGAGATTCCCGAAAATCCATCAGAGCCGCCACATTCCAGTCCCAATTTTATTTTGGAAAGCGGAGCGGGTTTCCGCTGGATCTTGTCGGCTTCCTTGATCGCGGCAAAAGAATCACTGATGATGGCGGACAGCATTTCTTCCACGGTTCCCATTTTTTGCTGTTCGTAGATCAGTACGGGCTTTTGAATGTTCGGATTGATGGCCTCCAAAGCTTTTTTGAAAATGTCGATCTGCAGGTTCTGACATCCCAAGCTCAGGACCGTGGCCCCCGCAACATTGGGATTGTTCACATAACCGGCCAAAAGTTTCGCCAACATTTGGGAATCCTGTCGAATCCCCCCACAACCTCCCGGATGCGTGATGAACCTTACTTCGATGGAATTGAAAAAACCCTCCTCCCGTTCAGGTTTTTGGGGCTCGTTCCCAGATCCGGGTTTCAATAGATTCCGGAGCATGAGTTGATGGGCACTGGGCTTTCGGGGAACCAATTCATTTTCAAAGACCTCCCGTAGCACCTCGATATTCCTGTTCTCACAGAACACCAAGGGGAAGAACAACCATACGTTGGCGGTCCCCACCTGTCCGTCGGGACGGTGGAACCCCATGAAGGTCCTGTCCTTCCATTTGTCCACATTCGGGGGGGACCATTTGAATTCTTTGGTCCTGCCCGAGGTGGGCTGGGTCTGGTGCTTGACATTTTCAGTGGTCAACAGGCCCCCCTTTGGAATGGCTCGTACCGCCTTCCCGACCAATACCCCGTACATTCTTATGGGATCCTCCGATTCCAAATCTTCCAAGGCTATTTTGTGTTTGGCCCTGGTGTCGTTCACAAAGCTTATGGTCTGCCCTTCAAAGTCCACTGTTGTGCCTGCGGCATAGTCGATCAATGCTATGGCAATATTGTCCCGTTCGTGAATTTTTATCAAGGTTTTCATGATCTCAAAATATTATAGGGCCACGTCTTAGCCCATTACACTATTGCGTTCCGAAAATTTCTTCAAAGCCTTCTCAACGCCCATGGCATCGATCAATTCCAATGCCTTGGCCACAGATCGGGCCAAGGAAGGAATTCGGTTCAGGTCCATCTCCCATAGGTCCAGGTTCGAAAGGGCGCCCTTTGCAATCCTATCGTAATCTTCCTCGGTCCACAACTCGTTGAAAAAATCAACGATTTGTCCATCGTCCTGTACTGCCAAGGCCTCCCTCCGCCACTCCCCTTTATAGAAGCGGATCAAACTGGCCAGGGAAAAGGTCAAATTCGTTGGCAGGCTGCCAAATTTTTCATGGTAGGCCAACAAACTTGGGAGCACCCTTACCTTGAATTTTGAAATTGAATTCAAGGCGATGCTCGACAAAAAATGGTTGATGAACGGGTTTCTGAAGCGGTCAAATACTTCTTCGGCAAAACTGTCCACCTCCTCTTTGGGCAAGGGCAGGGTGGGGTTGATTTCTTCAAAGACCGCTTGTTTCAAGAAAGCCTCCGTAAAGGGACTGTCCATGGTTTCCTTTACCGTCCTGTTTCCAAACATCAGGGACAGGGGCACCACGGCCGTATGCGCACCGTTCAGTATCCGGACTTTCCTTTCCCGGTAAGGTTTTAGGTCCTTCACAAAAATAATGTCCAAACCTACGGTATCTGCCGGAAACTCCGCCGCCACTGAGGCCGGTCCTTCAATTGCCCAAAAATGAAAAGGCTCCGCCACGACCATCAATTCATCTTTATACCCCAGGGATTGCTGGATAGTTTCGGAGTCTCCTTCCGGAAACCCCGGCACAATCCGGTCCACCAGGGTGTTGTGGAAGCTGTTGTGCTCTTCCACCCAATCGATGAATTCCTTCCCCAAGTCCCAATCATTGGCATACTGGAGGACTATACTTTTTAGGGTTTCCGCATTGTGGTTGATCAGTTCACAGGGGATGATGGTAAGACCCTTCTCAGGGGCTCCCTCAAAATGCAGGAACCTTTTGTGGAGCAGGGCGACCATCTTGGCCGGAAAACTGCTTGGGCATTGTACATAATCCTTATCGTCCGGATTGTATGCGATACCGGCCTCCGTGGTGTTTGATATCAAAAATTCCAAGCCTTCCTCTTCGGCCAGGGCAAGGAACTCCCCGTAATCGGAATAAGGGTTTATGCCTTTCTGTACACAGGATATTACTCTTTTTTTGTCGATCAGCTCTCCTTTTGCGACCCCTCTCATAAAAAGGGTATAAAGGCCTTCTTGGGCATTTATCGTAGGGATGAGGCCTCCATTCAAGGGCTGGACCAATACAACCCCCGCATTTAAGCCAGTCTTGTCATTGAGTAAATCAATTACATAGTCCACAAAGGCCCTTAAGAAATTGCCCTCGCCAAACTGTACTACCTTTATGGGCAGTTTATCGGTCATTCCGACCGTGGTTCTATTCAAATCCTTCATTGATTCCATAAATTATAAATCACAGTCCGAACAATCTTGGCAGCCAGAGGCTGAGGGCCGGGATATAGGTGATCAGCAGCACGGCGGCGAGCATGGCCAGGAACAGGGGGAACAGGGGCCTTATGACCTTGGCGATGGTGGTCCCGGCGATCCCTACCCCCACGAAGAGCACCGATCCCACCGGGGGGGTGCAGAGCCCGACGCAGAGGTTCATCACCATGACGATCCCGAACTGCACGGGGTCCATTCCCATGGCCGTGACAATGGGCAGGAAAATGGGGGTGAATATCAACACGGCCGGGGTCATGTCCATGAAGGTCCCCACCAACAGCAGCAGCAGGTTGATGATCAACAGGATCACGATGGGGTTGTCGCTGAGCCCCAACATGGCATCGGCGATGCCCTGGGGGACGTTCTCGAAGGACATCGCCCAGGACATCCCCATGGAGGCCCCGATCAGGAGCATCACCACGGCGGTGGTCACGCAGGACTCCAGCAGGATCCCGGGGAGGTCCCCCGGGGAGATCTCCCTGTAGGCGAATCCCAGCACCAGGGTGTAGAGCACCGCGATGGCCGAGGCCTCGGTGGCGGTGAACATGCCCGCGACGATCCCGCCCATGACCACCACCAGGAGCATCAGGCTGGGGAAGGCCCGCACAAAGGTCCTTGCCACCTCCCCCAGGGAGCTTCTCTTGCCCACGGCCAGGCCCTTCTTGCGGGCCCAGAGGTAGGCCACCACCATCAGGAAGAGCCCGGTGAGGATCCCGGGGATGTACCCGGCCATGAACAGGGCCGCTATGGAGACCCCGCCGCTGGCCAGGGAGTAGACGATCAGCACGTTGCTGGGGGGGATCACCAGGCCGGTGGTGGCCGAGGTGACGTTCACGGCCGCCCCGAACTCCTTGGAGTAGCCCTCCTTCTCCATCTCCGGCCCCAGGATGCTCCCCATGGCCGAGGCCGAGGCCATGGCCGATCCGGCGATGGCCCCCATGAGCATGGCCGCCATGACGTTGATCATGGCCAGCCCCCCGGGCAGGGCCCCCACCAGGGTCTTGGCGAAGGCGATCAGCCTGTGGGCGATCCCCCCCTTGTTCATCAGCTGGCCCGAGAGCACGAACAGCGGGATCGCCAGAAGGGCGAAGCTGTCCAGGCCGGTGGCCATGCGCTGGGAGACCGTGGTCAGGGCCGGAAGGGCCGGGATGCTCACCAGCATGGTCAGCAGGGAGGAGATCGCGATGCTCCAGGCCACCGGGGTCCCGATGGCCATCAGGAAGATGAAACTGGTCAGCAGCACCAGTACGGGAATGTGTTCCATGTCATTTTTTCTTTAGAAGGTCGTCGATTTTATAGTATACGATCAGGATGCCGGCCAGGGGGACCACCGTGTAGACCAGGGCCAGGGGCACCCCCAGGGCGGCCGAGCGCTGGCCCAGCACATAGCTGATGTAGACCAGCCTGCCCCCGCCCACCACCAGGGCCGACAGGGCGAAGAGCACCACCAGGGAGGTGACCAGGTGCCCCATCAGGCGCCGGGCCCTTTCCCCGGCCCGCATGGGCAGCAGGTCGATCGCCACGTGCATGTTGCGCCCCGAGACGTAGGCCGCCCCAAGCACCCCCACCCAGATCATCAGGTAGCGGGAGAGCTCGTCGGTGAAGTGGCTCGGGTCCCCGGTGACGTAGCGGCTGAAGACCTGCCAGAGCACGTTGAGCACCATAAGGGCCATGATCCCCACCAGGGCCCGGCCCAGGACCAGGTCCACCCATCCCCGGAGCCCCATATGGCCCCTGTCCCTTTCGGCTTTGTTGCTTTCCGTTCCCATGTCAGTGTGTGTTTCGTATCCCCTCGATCAGGGCCGCCATCCCGGGGTCCCGTTCGGCGTAGCGTTCGTATATCCCCTGCACGGCCTCCTCGAAGGGGGCCTTCTCGGGGTAGATCAGCTCCACCCCGGCGCGCTGCACCTCCTCCAGGGCCTCCCGCTCGGCCTCGGCCCAGAGCCCGCGCTGGTTGGCCACCGAGCGGCGGGCGGCCCCCTGCAGCCAGCCCCTCTCCTGCTCGGAGAGGCGCTCCCACAGGTGGGTGCTCACCAACAGGACGTCGGGCAGCACGGTGTGCTCGTCCAGGGTGTAGTACTTGCAGATCTCATAGTGCCCCGAGAGGTGAAAGCTCGGGGGGTTGTTCTCGGCCCCGTCCACCACCCCGGACTGCAGGGAGGTGTAGAGCTCCCCCCAGGAGATCGGCGTGGGGGACCCGCCCATGGCGCGGACCATGTCCATGGCCGTGGCGCTCTCCATCACCCGGACCTTCAGGCCCTCCAGGTCCGCGGGGGAGCGCACCGGGCGCTCCTTGGTGTAGAAGCTGCGGCTTCCCGCGTCGTAGTAGGCCAGGCCCTTGAGCCAGTAGCGCCCCGCATCCTCCAGCAGCCCCTGGCCGATCGGCCCGTCCAGCACCGCGAAGGAATGCTCCCGGTCGCGGAAGAGGAAGGGCAGGCCGAAGACCTTCATCCGGGGGGCGAAGTTCTCCATCACCCCGGAGGAGACCTTGGTCATGTCCAGGCTGCCGATCTGCAGCAGCTCCAGGCTCTCCCGCTCGGAGCCCAGCTGTTGGTTGGGGTAGATCTGCAGGCGCAGCCGCCCCCCCGAGACGCTGTCCAGCTCCCGGCCCATCTCCACCATGGCCAGGTGCACCGAGTGCTTCACGTCCAGCCCGTGGGCCAGCTTTATCGTGCGGGTCCCCCCGCCGGGGCCGCAGGCCGAGGCCAGGGCCGAGAGCAACAGGGCCGTTGCCCATATCCGTGCCTTTCCCATGCTATCCTTTCCCCTTTAGTTCCGCGATCGTCCCGATGGCCTCCCGAACCCTTTGCCCCAGGGCCCCGAAGTCCCGTCGTTCCAACAGTTCCCCGGAGATCAGCTGGGAGCCCATCCCCACACAGGCCGCCCCGGCGGAGAACCAGGCCCCCAGGCTCTCCCGGGTCGGGGAGACCCCCCCGGTGGGCATCACCTCGGTCCAGGGGTGCGGCCCGAGGACCGCCCGCACGAAGCCCGGGCCGTAGGTGCCCCCGGGGAAGAGCTTGACGATCTCGCAGCCCAGCTCCTCGGCACGGGCGATCTCCCCGAGGCTCCCGCAGCCCGCGCTCCACAGAACCTTGCGGCGGTTGCACGCCAGGGCGATGTCCTCGCGAAGCACCGGGGTCACCACGAAGTTCGCCCCCAGGGCCATGAACTGCGAGGCCGAGGCCGCGTCGGGGACCGAGCCCACCCCAAGGATCATCCCGGGAAGCTCCCCAAGGGCAAATTTGCTCAGCTCCCCGAAGACCTCGTGGGCGAAGTCCCCGCGGGCGGTGAACTCCAGAAGGCGGGCGCCCCCCTCGTAACAGGCCCGAAGGACCCCCTTGCCCAGCTCCACATCCGGGTGGAAGAACAGCGGGACGAGCCCCGTGTCGCGCATCGCCTGGGCGACCTCATGTCTTTTGTATTGTGCCATGTACCGTGTTTTTGGTTAATGTACCTTAATAATATAATGTATGGGTGTGGTCCTGCTGGAATACAGAACCGGGTCAAAATGTTTCTCTTGGACCGTATCTTTTGAGAATTCAAAACGGTTTGCACCTAAACCGTCAAATAAAGATATAAAAACTGGGATTCTTATTAATCGCATTGATTTTCATTGTTTGATCCAAGCAGGCTCGATCCAGAATCGGACCTATCGGGGAGTGCTCTTGGCCACATTTATTGTGTGCGCACACGTAAAACTACAATTTTAATTGTCAAATCAAAAATTAATTATTATTTATGTTGAAATATTTAAGGTCACCTCAATTACAAGGGTCTTTTAAAAAACGTAAAATGCTTACAATAAAGGATGTTGCAAAACAGGCAAATGTTTCTGAAGGGACCGTGGATCGGGTCATCCACAATAGGGGAGGGGTCTCGAAGAAGACCGAGCAAAAAATTCTACGGATCCTTCAGGAGAACAATTTCAAGCTGAATCCCATCGCAAGCGCTTTGGCCCTGAAGAAAAAATATGTCATCGCCACCCTGGTCCCCAAGTTCGATCGGGAGAACGTCTTTTGGGAATCCCCCCATATGGGAATCATGAAGGCCCTATCCGAGGTGGAGAGTTATGGGATACAGATAAAAGATCACAGTTTTGATCAATTTGATACCGATTCCTATCTGAGCGAATTTGAAAGAATTCTCAAGACCCGTCCCGACGTGGTGATCTTGGTCCCCATGTTCATTGAGCAGACCAAGGAAATCGCAAATAGACTGGACCATGAGGGCATACCCTATATGTTTCTCAATATCGATCTCGAAGGACTGAACAATATTTGTTTTATAGGACAGGACTCCTATATGGGGGGCTATGTTGCCGGGAAACTGATGTGCCTTAGCCTTGGAAAGGGGGATGGCTGCGTGACGGTCCGCACCCGATCCAACATCACCAATTACCACGCCATATATAAAAGGATGGAAGGGTTCAATAGATACCTGGAATCCAGCTGTGAAAACAAGATCGTGAACCTGGACCTGAAAGTGGACAATTTGAACGATACCGGAACGGTCAAGGAAACTTTGGAGAAATTTCTGATCGACAATGTACATATCAAAGGGATCTATGTTCCCTCGAGCCGCACATCGGTGATAGCGGAATGTCTGGACGTCGCTTTTCACAAAAGGGTGAAGATCATCGGTTTCGATACCACCCCACAGAACATTCACTGTATGGAAAGGGACCAGATCCAGTTCTTGATTTCCCAAAGGTCCTTCAACCAGGGATATGAGGCCGTACGCACCATGTCCGATTATCTGATACATAGGAAGACCCCTGTGAAAAGGATTTATTCCCCAATACAGATCATCATGAAGGAAAACCTGGCCTATAACGATAGGAACAAATTATCATTTCAATCGGAAAACGCAAAAGTGGGTTAGTGATTCCCCATACCCCGGTCTGAAATTGGAATTTCCCCATCCTTGGATTCCACGGGATGTGGCTTGGTGGTCCCGGGCCAAAAAAAATCTCCCTATGGAATACCAAAGGGAGATTGACTGACTAAAAATTAACTAAAACAACATCAAAAACAAACTATCGTATTCAAAGGACAGCACATTGATTCGCAGTTCTTTGGCTTTGGTTCATATTCTTTCAACCCAATATTGTGTCCGCACACGAAAAATAGGTTCAATAAAATTTCGGTTTGATTCCAAATCCGTGATCTTCAAATAAATCTCAATTGGAATAAAAAGTGTGTGCGTACACGAAAATCTGTTTTCCAAAAGTAATAATTATTGCAAGGAAAGTTTCAAAACCTGTATTTTTTTTATGTTAAATAACACAATGGTCAAATAATGAGTGCTTTAATCTATACCAAATTATGGCTATTCGGCCAAGGGCAGGTCAGATTTTGACGCGATCGGCCCTGTATGCCGTCGCAATCGTACCCTGTGCATTCCAAAATTCCTTGCCATCTTTGTTAGGGACGTTGAATCCCCCGGAACTAAAACCAATATAGATGTCATTTCAAGCATACCTGGACAATATCAAGACGAAAACGGGAAAGGTCCCTGAGGATTTCAGGGCCTTGGCCGAGGAAAAGGGATTTTTCCAAAATGATCAAATCTCCAAGGGAGTGAAGGCCACCCAGATCACGGATTGGCTGAAAGCTGATTTTGGATTGGGCCATGGACATGCCATGGCCATTTATGCCTGGCTCAAGGGCAAAAGAAAGTGAGCTTCGATCGTAAACCACAAACATGAAACTCAAGGGAATTGTATTGATCGCACTTATGTCATTGGGAACTGTTAGGTCGCAGGAAGCCTCTGAGCCGACCCGATCGGGATTTGCCCCTATCAATGGCCTTGAAATGTATTATGAGGTCCATGGGGAAGGGAAACCCCTGGTTTTGATCCACGGTTCCTTTATGGACATTCCGATGAACTGGTCGGGGTTCATCCCCTTGTTGGTATCGGGAAGAAAGCTGATCTTGGCGGAAATGCAGGGCCATGGCCGGACCAAGGATATCCCCAGGGAATTTGGATATGCCCAAATGGCCGATGATGTGGCGGGCCTTCTCGATTATCTTGAGATCGATCGGACCGATGTATTGGGCTATAGCATGGGAGGGGGCGTGGCCTTTCAAATGGCCGTGCGCCATCCCGAATCGGTGCGCAGGCTTGTGGTCCTGTCCGGAACCTATGCCCATGATGGTTGGTGGCCGGAAGTGGAGGCCCTATTTTCCACCATGAACGGGGACATGTTCAAGGGCTCCCCCTTGGAGCGGTTGTACTTGGACCATGGCAACGATCCGGCCAACTTCGACGCCTATATAAAGAAAATAATCAGTGTCGATCTGAAGGGTTATGACTGGAGTGGAGAAGTGAAGCGGATAAAGGCACCCGTACTGATGGCCCTCGGGGATGCCGATGGGATACGCTACGAACATGCCCTGGAATTGTTCATGGCCTTGGGGGGAGGAAAAATGGGGGACGTCCACGGGCTTCCCAGATCTAGACTTGCCGTCCTTCCCGGGACCACCCATGTGGGAATGATTCAACAGACCGGACTCCTGGTTCCCATGATCGTCGATTTTCTGGAGTGGGACCTCGATACCGCCCCTCCTGGATTTTAGACCTATTCCAAAGTCCGACTCGGTTCAGCATAGATGCCGTCCAAAGTTCAAAATCCTAGGTCCCCTTGGGAATTGAAGGTGAATTGATTTATATAACGGAGCGTAAAACCCATTCGTCACTTTAGCGTGGATCGGATGTAAGCGACAAACACTGACCCTGATTGAGAATATACCCATGAATGGCATCCGGTGATGCTTTGCCCATTGAACAAACGAAGGACCCATCGCTCCAAAGTAATTTCTTTCCACGACACCCGGCACCTAAGATCAAATGACATTTTAAATGGTGTTTTGAACGATCTGTACCGATGTGCTGTGACTTATCGGATATAATGAAGTAAATTTTTGTGAAAGTTTCCCAAACCCGATGGAACTATTTATAAA
>CALDPL010000111.1 GCA_937911965.1 uncultured Allomuricauda sp.
CCGTTGCGGCAAGAAGGATGAAGTGCTTTTGGACAAAGAGCAGGAACAGGATGATGATGTGGAATATGCCCTTGAAGATGCTTCCAATGAATTCAAAGAACCTTTGGAAGGCCCTGCCTATCATTTGAAATAGTTGTCCCAGATCTATTTCATCCGAATTGTGCTGATTTGTGGGTTGGTCTGCCATGTTTATGCGTTGAATATTTGTTCTAAAATCTTGTTGGTTATCAAATAAGTGGGTTTTACCCCGGTTGTTCCCAGTCCTCCGGATGCCAGGGTGCTTCCCGTTTCCAAGGGGTTGTCCGAGGCGTAGTACGCATAGCGTACCTTCACGTCCCTTTTGATGCTCTTTCTGATCTTCGAGGCCGATTGCACCGCCTTCTGGTAATGGACCCCTTCCATCTCCAGACCGATGACCTTCCAGGTGGATTCATAAAAGAATTCCAAAAGGTCCTTGTTCTGAAGGGATGTGCCCAAAACCGTCACCATGGTCCCTTCCAATACTTTCAATCCATGCCCTTCGAAATCCCCCTTCTTCAGTTCATTGTCAAAGGGATAGTTGTCCGCCGTCCCCTCAAAAATATGGGCCGTGGGAATCATAAGGTCTCCCTTGCCCCCCTCCAGGATGCCCGCCTTGCCCATGATGGACACGGAATCCACATTGAGGAAAAACTTTCCACTGCCTTCCCCGAAGGGCTTCAAGAGCTCATCGATGGTCTCATAGGCCTGCTCTCCAAAGGCATAGTCCATGACAAATATAACGGGTTTTTCGTCTTGGGGAAGTGCTGTGGGAAGATCATAGCAACAGGCCCCGTCGTTGAACTTGGCCGTATCGAATATCTGCACGTCGATATTGGTCCCTGAGGTATCGTCAATGAAGAGCATTCCGTTCTTTTTGGCATGGGCCCAGACCTTGTCGTTGAGGGCCCTGTTCCTGACGGAACTCAAGGCCTCGTAGATCTTCAGGTTCTTGGTCTGTGGGAATTCCTCCGCCAGGGCCTTTCCGGCGAACAGGGAGTTCATCACCGAGTGCATATTGGCACTGATGATGTGCAGGGGCCTGTGATGCAGTTTGTGCTTTTTCAGGGTCTCCTTGATGGTATTGGCCCAACGTTCCCCATGGATGTGGTGGCCCAGGCGTTCCCTCAATAGGGGGCTGAAAGTTATGGTCCTCTTGTCTCCGCTGGTTTCCTCTTCCATGCCCAGTTTTCCCAACCAATGGACCACATTGAGGAAGCGGTCCGGGTCTTCCTTGGTACTGAGTTTCTTATGGGCATCCACCACCTCATCAAAGGTCCTGCCCAGGATATGGGCCGCATGGATAAGTGCCAATTCCCGTTCCGCACTGTTCTTTTCCCCAGAAAGCACAAATTGGGTCAGTTTCTCCCAATCCCTGATGCTGGCGTGGCCTTCCTCCACCAATACCCTGTTGGATATCTTGCCGGATTCGATGAACAGAAAGGTAAGGTGGGTCAGGATATCGTAAATATCACTTCTTCCCCTGGTGATCTCGATGTTCATCTGTTCGGGGTCGATGCGGTAGCAGTTTCTTCTTCGTTTGGGAGGTATTATAGGCTTTAGGTGGGATTTGGAAAAGCCCTCATCGGAGGTCAGGTTGATGAACTTGCACTCCTCTATGCCCCTGGGCAGCCGTTCCAGAACATAGATCAAACCATTGAGTTCGGCCCGTTCCTCGGCCACGCTCCCATAAATCTCGGGACGGAGGACCAAAAGGGCGCTTCTCAAGGCATTTCCGGAAACCCCCGAGGGTTTGTAGAAGCCGCGGTTGAGCAGATGCCTCATGGTGATGTAAAGGCGCTCTATGGCATTGGTGGATTCCTGTGCCCTGGTGGTATGTTTTACTTCGGATGCTATCATTGCTCCCGACAAAAGTAAAGGAATTCCGTCTAAAGTTTTACGCTTTTGTGTTCCTGACAGGAACAAGGGGCAAAAATGGGTTCCCAATCAATTTTGGAAATGGGTACAAATCCAAATTCGAACGACCGACGAGATGAAGAAAATATCGATGCTGAATATTCAGGGTTGGGTGATTTAAGGATGGGGAGTGTGAAAACAAATCCCAGTGACCATTAACTGGGTGCCATTAAGTAACCTGCCTGGGCCATTTCCAAGCATAAATTACGATTAAAAGGGTAATCCCACTTTCCAAAAAGGCCAGAAAGACATAAAAGCTGTACCATTCCGTGAGGGTTGTGATTCCCAGAAATAGCATTATCAAGGTAAACAAGGACCCAAAGGTGATATTTAGCAAGCGGTTCGGTACGGGTTTAAGGAGAATCGATGCAGCGACCATCAGAGCCGGAATGGCCAGGACAATGGAGGCGATCAACAATTTGATGGGGCTGTCCAAGGTCGTCCCTCCTGAAATCAAATCGTTCACTTTATCCGGGGTGTAGCGTTCGAAATAATCCCCATACAGATAGCAGAGGGTCACCGTGGCCCACAGGGCGGCCAGTTTGATCTTGATGTTCACTTTTGGGTTATCCAACATTGGATTTTGGCTTTAAACCTAAAGGGGTATGCAGTAAAGGCGATTGAATCGGGTTTTTGTTACATGACGCATTGGAATATTGTACCGATCTTGATGGGTGGAATGAACTTTGTTCCATTTGTTAATAGGTTTCAAACTTGTCCAAATCAATACGGCGGCTAAAATTTATGAGTCTGGCAGGAACAAGGGGACAAGTCTGGAAGATTTAAGTTCAATTGAAGATATAACTCCTTATTTTCTAATAGTTATGCCGTTTATAATGCTTAACTATTAATATATCAATAGTTATTTTGTTTTACTAGCCATCCCCCGTTTTTTTAATTGAACACCAGATTCAGTTGCCCTGGGAACGGTTCGGGCACCGTATTGTCGACCTTCCACCTGGTCCTTGTGGGCATCAACAGGATCGATACCACCTTGCCTATCTTGTAGTAAATGAAGTTGACCAGTTCCCTGGGCACGTTTTTGTTCAGATAGTTGTACCCGGCATCGAGCAACAGCTCGAAGTGCATCGACCTTATCTTTTTGTAGATCATGTACATGGCCACGGTCAGGGTGGCCAACATGGACTGCAGCCCGTCAAAGGTCTTCATCTGGATGTCCTCCAATCCGTATTCCTGTTTTATGTGCCTGTGGTATTCCTCGATCTTCCAGCGCAGCCCGTATCCGGCAAAGGCCCATTTGGCCACTTCCACCGCAGTGGAAAGATGGCTCTTGACCAGCAGGTAACAGTATCCGCCATGTTTCCTGCTCCTGGAGACCACCAGCCATAGGCGGTGCACGCTGTGCCCCACCCTGTGTTCCACCGGCACGGCCCCTATGTCGTAGAGTTCGGACACGGGCCTGTCCTTCTTGATCTTGATCGTCTTTTGGACAATCGAGAGGTCCATCTTTTTGGCCAGCTCCCTGGCCCTGGCCCGCTGCCCCCCATGATGGACCCCGGTGTTCCCCTTCAGGCGGATGATGGCCCTGGGGCATTCCCCGATGAAGAAGTCCTTGAGGATCTCGTTGTCCGCCCCGCGGTCGAACACCCAACAGCCCTTTTCCCCAAGATGGCCCTTGACCCTGCGCACCGCCTTCTTGATCTCGTTGTTGCTGCTCAACGCCCCCATCTCAAAGCTGTAGGCCCTGCTCAAAAGCGGGGATATCTCCTTGTGCGCATTGACCGCATTGATGTTGAGGACGTTGTAGCCAAGCCCTATTTCCCCCGTGTCCCCGTTCTTGACGAATTCCAGGCCTTCCATGTACCTGGCATGTTTTTTACTGATGTCGGTGCCGTCCATCACGATGAAATCGTCCTTGGAAACCCCTGGGGCCGCCGATCCCAAATGGCCCTCCAGGACCCGGTCGGCATAGTCCTCCTTGAGGTATTGCGCCGAGAGCCGTTTGGCCACGTCCTTGAGCTTCAGGGGCTCCCTTAGGGAGGCGGCGATCTGGTTGACAAAGACCGAACGGCTCTTGAGCACTCCCACCACCATGTCCCTGAGGCACCGCATTTCCGGCTTGGTCATATCAAAGGGGGATGAAAAGTATCCGCTCAGTTTGGTCTGTATCCTTTTTGTCATTATATTGTCCATGGAACTGTTTTTAAGGTTGGTGTTTTTTGTTTTTTTCCAATTACGAAATACAACTTTTTAAACAGTTTTCCTATTTAAAAACATCCCGAAACACCAATAAAACCAAGGCTTCCCCAACTTGCCGATAAGTTTTTCGGGGGATGGCTAGTTCATTTTCTATATAAACAACCATAAAAAGGAGGAAATGGAGGTCATTAGAATTTTACACCAAAAAATGGATATCGAATCCAGACTGAATGATTAAAAATTGCTGTGCTCAAAATTCTTTTTGTAGCCTAGATCGTCGACCATCAACAAATTGGCCAAGAACAATCAAAGCATATTTCCACTTAAAATTGGTTTAATCCTCTAAATAGTTGGATAAGCAATCATTGAGGTGATCTAAACTTTCTTAAAAACTATTTAGACCGCTGGGGGTTGCCTATTTTTGCCGGATGCAAAAACAGACCCAGCGACCCCATTTTGAATTTGTGGTCATGATGGCCGCCCTGATGTCCATTGTGGCCTTGGCAATCGATGCCCTTTTGCCCGCCATTCCGGACATAGGACTTTCAATCCAGAGCCTGGATCCCACGGACAATCAATTGCTGGTCACCATGATATTTCTGGGCTTGGGCGCCGGACAATTGCTCCTTGGTCCCATCTCCGACAGTTTGGGCAGGAAACCCGTGGTCTATATCGGGTTCTCCATCTTCCTGTTGGCCAGTTTCATCTGCCTTTATGCCCCTTCTTTGGAAATCATGGTTTTGGGAAGGATTTTTCAGGGCATCGGCTTGGCCGCTCCCCGGACCATAGCCATTTCCATGATACGGGACAGTTATCGGGGCGACCGCATGGCAAAGACCATGTCCTTTGTCACGGCCTTTTTCATTTTGGTCCCCATCATTGCCCCGGCCCTGGGAAAATTAATCTTGGACCAATCGGGCTGGCAGGCCATTTTTTATGTCCAGATGGTCATGGCCCTGATCATTGGTTTTTGGTTTTGGAACAGGCAGCCGGAGACCTTGAGGCCCGAACACAAGATTCCCTTCAATGGGAGGAACTTTATCAAGGGGGCCAAGGAATTCTTCAGACACAGGGATACCGTGGTATTTACCTTGAATTCAGGTCTTTTGAATGGGGCCTTCCTGGTCTATCTGAGTTCTGCCCAGCATATATTTGTGGACCAGTATGGCTTGGAGGAGAACTTCCCCTTCATTTTCGCGGGACTGGCCTTTTCCATTGGTCTTTCCACCTTTTTGAACGGAACCCTGGTCATGAGGTTCGGAATGCGACGGCTCTCCCTGACCGCCAGCGTTGTATTTTGCTTGGTTGCCCTATTGTACGCCATTTGGTTCAAGGATGCCCCCAATCCCGGCATTTTTGTACTCTTGGGCTTTCTCTCAGTGCTCTTTCTCTGTCTGGGCTTTGTTTGGGGAAATTTCCGTTCCATGGCCATGGAGCCCATCGGTCATATTGCGGGAATCGGGGCGGCCATCAACGGTTTTGTGTCCACTATGATATCCATCCCCATTGCCACCTTTATCGGGAGCTTTGTCGTCGATTCGGTCTGGCCTCTATTTATGGGTCTTGCCCTTTGTGGCCTCTGTTCCCTGGCCGCCTTTTTGCTGTTGGGAAGTCCCAGGGGGCGCAGGTTGTCAACCGTTCAATCCCCTTGGGGAAGATAGAGCTCGCCACTACAGGAATCCTCCCTGGCCCCGGTCACAGAACGCAGTACATTGATCCTGCCTTCCATGCGCAATGCCCCCATTAGGGCAAAGATCAGTGCCTCCTTGTATGCAATAAGGTCCCGCTTGGGTTGGGGCACTTCGATATTGGGCCCCAGTCGTTCCCGGAGCACTTCCATGAAATAGGGATTGAGCGCACCCCCGCCGGTGGCCAACAACTTGGCCTTGGATCCCTTGGAATACCTGTGGACTACGGCGGCGATCTGCCCGCAATTGTGGTGGACAAACGTATTCAATTGATCTATTTTTGGGCGGTCCGAAACTTGGATCAAAGGAAGGACCTCGGCAACAAACCATTCATAACCCGTGGATTTGGGATTTGGAAGCCGATAGTATTCCAATCGGTCCAATCGATCTAGAAGATGGGGGTCCAGGCTTCCTGAACGGGCCAGACCCCCATCTTTATCGTATTCCAGGCCCATGCTTCGGGTTATATGATTCAAGGGCATATTGGCCAGTCCAATATCAAAGGCGATCCGCTTTCCCTCCCACTCAAAGGAGATATTGCTTATTCCCCCCAGGTTCAGACAAAAATCGTATTGGTGGAACAGCAATTTATCGCCTATGGGCACCAAGGGGGCACCCTGTCCTCCCAGAGATACATCCTTGCTTCTGAAATCACATACAACCTGGGTTCCACTTTCATTCGCCAAGATCTGCCCGTCCCCCAATTGGAAAGTAATGCCCTGATCGGGTCTATGGTGGGAGGTGTGGCCGTGGCTGGCGATAAAATCCACTTCCAGTTTTTCTTCCTCCATGAATTTTTTGGCCTCTTTGCCCAACCAGGACCCATAGTCCCGGTGGAGCTGCATATGGTCATTGTCCGATAGGGATATCGCATTTCCCAAGGTTTCCCTCATTTTTTTGGAATAGGGGACCTCTTTGGTATGTTCAATGGTATAGCGCCAGCTGCCCCCTTCCTCCACCAGATGGCAGAGCGCCAAGTCCAGCCCGTCCAGGGAGGTTCCCGACATCAGGCCCAATATCTTATAGTTGCCCATTGTGGTCGTATTTTATGGATTAATGGTTTCCGTCATATTGCTCATTCTTTTTTCAACCTTGAATGGATTTGAGTTTGATGGGCAAACGGCCCACGGCCGTATGGGTTCCCCTAAAATGTTCCAGGGCCACTTCCTGGAATTCCGGAAAATCCTGATAGCCCAGTACCACATTGGAAGCGTGATTCAATCCCAAGAGTTCAAGGGCATAGGGATTGCCAAAAAAGTAGATCAACACATTTTTTTTGCCCATCCAATCCCTGAGGGTTTCCAAGGCCTTTGGATCCATTCCAAAATGGTCCTTGGGATTTGCACTGGGAGGGAAGACAGCCAGGACGATATGCCCAAAATCCCCCAGGGATGCCTGGATGGCCTCCATATCCCCAACCAAATCCAGCGCCTTTTGGGAATATTCGCGTTCCAATCCCTTGGAAAAAAGGTTCTCCTTATCATTGTTCAGGGCAATATTTAGAAATCCTTCACGCTTTATGGATTCCACCAAAGTCGGATTCCCATAGAGTTGGGTAATGCTCCCTTGGGCAAGCCTTCGCTGCAATGGGGATAGGTCAGGGGTAGGGGTTTCCACGGGACTTTTGGTCGAAAACACCTTTTCCTTCAGGGCCCACAATCGCCCAAAGCTTTCCTCTATCCTATGGGCTCTTGAGGTTTCAAGGATTTTTTGGATGCCTTCACGGGGATTTTCACTGAAGCAGAGTACATCCATGCCCGCCTCAAAACACTTGGCCTCCAATTGGCCCTTTTCAGGAAAGCTTTTGGAAACTGCATGCATGTTCAGGGCATCGGAAATCACCACACCCCCAAACCCCATTTGCTCACGCAATAGTCCCGTAACGATTTTTTGTGAGGTGGTCGAAGGCCAGGCGGCGTCCAATTGGGGCAATGACAGATGTCCCACCATAACGGCATCCACCCCTTTTTTGATGTGTTGATGGAAAGGGTAAAGTTCGTTTTCCACAAGTTCCTCCAGGGATTTGTCGATTACCGGCAGACCCAGATGGGAATCCACAGCAGTGTCCCCATGCCCGGGAAAATGCTTGATGGAGGACAGGGTCCCTGTAGCCGACATTCCTTTGACAAGGGCCCTGGACTTTGTAAAGACCCCTTCCCGTCCATCCCCAAAGGACCGATATCCGATCACCGGGTTTTGGGGATTGTTGTTGATGTCCACCACAGGGGCAAGGTTCCAATGGATCCCGGCCCCTTGGCAATCCCGTCCCATGGCCCGGCCCACTTCTTCCACCAAGGAATCATCCCCCAAGGCACCTAGGGTAAGGGCGTATGGATATTGTGGGGTGTTCTCGATCCGCATGGCCAGGCCCCATTCGGCGTCCATGGCGATCAAAAGGGGAATTTCGGCCGCTTCTTGATAGCGGGCGATCAAATCCTTGAGACGGTCCAGACTGTTTTCGTTGTAAATAATTTTCTTGCTGCCCTCAAAATTGGTTGCCGCACTGGCCCTGGAATGAAAAAAACAAAGGGAGCCGATACACAGCTCTCGGATAAGGACCTCCATCTTGCGGATTTCGGCCTCGGTATCATTGATAAAGACCGCGGGCATGAACAATTGCCCTACTTTTTGTTCAAGATTGGGCTCCCAATCGGGCAGGGAAAGGTTTATGGGGTAATCACTCATGGTCCTCCCTATTTTTCTTGCCGTAGTCCGCCGGGTATTTCAAGCGGGGCAGCACGATAAATGCGGGGATTGCGGCCAAGAGTACCCAGAGGAAAAAGGCGGAATAGCCCAGCCATTCCTGTATGTAGCCGCTGACCATGCCGGGCAGCATCATCCCCAGGGCCATAAAACCGGTGGCAATGGCATAATGGGAGGTTTTCGAATTCCCCTCGGCCACATAGATCAGGTACATCATAAAGGCGGCAAAGCCAAAGCCGTATCCGAACTGTTCGATCACCACCGTGCCCACCACTGCAAAGAGGCTGGTACTCTGGCTAAGGGCCAGAAGCGCATAGAGCCCATTGGGGAGGTTCAGGGCCAGGAGCATGGGCAGCATCCATTTGCGAAGCCCGTCCCGGGAAATCACAATTCCCCCGAGGATGCCCCCAAGGGAAAGCATGATGATGCCCACGGTCCCATAAATGGTGCCCACAGCCTCGGTGGAATAGCCCAGCCCCCCGGCCGATAGGGGGTCCAAAAGGAAGGGGGAGGCCATTTTGATCAACTGGGATTCCCCCAAGCGGTAGGTCAGGATGAACAAGAGCGCCCATCCGATCTGTTTCTTTTTGAAAAAGGTGATGAAGACTTCCATGAACCCTTTGGGCCTTTCCCCTGTGCCGGGGGAAGACTCCTCAAACTTTGGACAGGCAAAGAAATTGGAGAGGGTCAATGCTGCCATCAGCACGGCTGCACAGATCATGGTCATGGACCAGGCCTTGGTGTTGTCCCCGTAGCGATGTTCCAGATAGCCCGCAAAGATCACCAAAAGTCCCTGCCCCGTGACCATGGCCAACCTATAGAAGGTCGAACGCAGCCCGATGAAGAAGGATTGGTTCTTTTGACTGAGCCCGATCATATAGTAGCCATCCGAAGCAATATCGTTGGTGGCCGAGGCAAAGGCGGCCATCCAGAAAAAGGCCAAGGTGATCGTAAAGAAGGCATTGGAGGGCAGGGAGAGCCCAATGCCCAAAAAGGCCAGGGAAACCAGCAGTTGCATGGCCAGGAACCACTTTCTCTTGGTGCCCTTGAGATCCACCAGGGGACTCCAGAGCGGCTTGATCACCCAGGGCAGGTAGAGCCAACTGGTGTACAACCCGATCTCGGCATTTCCGATGCCCAACCGCTTGTACATGATCACCGAGACCGTGACCACCAAAATATAGGGGATTCCCTGGGTGAAGTACAGAAAGGGAATCCAAATCCACGCATTTTTGTCCTTGGGAGCCGTGCTCATTTGGAAGGTTTTAAAAGATGTTGGTAAATGCCCTTTTCCGAGCCTTCGATAATCGTTGCACCCACCGTCCTTTCGTAATAGGAAGCAGGGCCCACCCCTCCGATGATGGCATAGGCATAGCCCAGTTCCCGAAGGGCTAAAAGGGATTTTACCAAGAGTACCTTGCCGATTCCCTTTCCCCTATGGGAGGGAAGTACCCCGGTGGGGCCAAAAAAGTTCTTGGCAGTACATTCGTAACAGCCAAAGCCCAGCAATTCCTGTCCCCTTTGCGCGATAAAGCAATGTACCGGTAGGGAGGCAAAGGCCGCTTGGACCTCATCCGCCCAATAGGTACTGAAATTGGAACCCACCCAATCCACCACCATCCCCCGCTCCGGGGGGATGGGCCTTCGAAACAGGGTTTGGTCCGTCTCAAAGAGCCGTTGTTCCTCTTGGGATACGTCGGGAAGGTCCAGAAGTCTGACGAGCATGTCCTGCATGGCTTGGTTTTATTGGTTCAGGGGCCTAAGGGCGCTCTCATTGCCAAAGGCGTCCCTTATGGTGATCCCCAGGTTTTCAAAGGATGTTCCCTTGGGCAGTTCCATGTGGAGACAGCCCGATCTTTCATCCCCTGAAAGGTAAGTTTTAAAAAGCAATTGCCGCTTTTTCCTTCCAAGTTCATATACGTTCACAGATCTGGGAATGTCATCGAAGTGTTCCACACAGAGTTCCAGGGTCCTTCCGCGCTGTCCAATGGATGTGATCACGGGAATTTGGATCTCTCTGACCTGGGGGTCCAAAGGCCCTGGATTTTGTGAAGGATAGCGATAGAACTTTCGTTTCAGTTTTTGGTTGATCTTTTCATGTTTGCCCATCAGGGATTTTGCACTGAAAAAAATGGACCCATCAATTTCGGGCACCGCCCTGGCAAAGTCCAGTTGCTTGGGAAGTTCATTGTCCTTCATCCAGGCCGGATCGTGGTTGTTCTTTATTTTGTAGGTGCCGTTGCCCAGGTACAGATTGGTGGGGGGAAGGGCCTCTGCCCACCAGCTGCCTATTTTTTTGTGGGAGGCCGCAGGGAAGTCCATGCTCCAGTACACTTGGGGTGCCAGATAGTCCAACCAGCCTTCACGTACCCAGAGCAAGGGATCGGCGTAGAGGTCCTCATAGGTGGTCTGTCCGGCCCGGGTATCAGATCCCCTCGGGTCGGTGTCCCGGTTCTTCCACACCCCAAAGGGACTGATGCCGAACTGCACCCAAGGCTTGTTCTCATCAATGGTCCGGTGCACCATGGCGACCAGGGAATCCACATTGCTGCGCCTCCAATCCTCCAGATCCTGTCCGGCTAGGCCGTATGTCGCATAGGTCAGGGAATCCGCAAAGCGTTCCCCTTCGATCTTATAGGGATAGAAATAGTCGTCAAGATGGATGGCGTCCACTTCAAACTTTTGGACCAATTCCTCCACGATCCGGTTGAACTTGTCCCTGACCCCCGGAAGGCCGGGGTCATAGTAGTACTTGGGCCCGTATTTGACCATCCAATCCGGGTGTCGGTAAAAATCGTGGTCCGGGGCCAGGGCCAGGGTATCCAGGTCGAAGGTGGCGCGATAGGGATTGAGCCAGGCGTGGAATTCCATACCCCTTTTGTGGGCTTCGTCTATCATCCACTCCAAGGGGGATTCAAATTCATTTGGAGCCTCTCCCTGAACCCCCGACAGGTAAGAGGACCAAGGGGCAAGGTCGGTCTTGTAGAGGGCATCCCCGGCGGTACGGACCTGTACTATGGCCGCATTGAAGTTCATTTCCCTGTAGAAATCCAGAATGTCTATAAAATCCTGCTTTTTTTTCAGGGTTCCGTCCTCCGGATTTTTGGGCCAATCGATATTGGCCACAGTGGCGATCCAAACCCCACGAAATTCTTGGGCAGGGGGTTTGGCCCCTGCACAGGAAAGCAACAAAAGGACGGGAACAAAATATAGGATTCTTTTCATGGATCGGTCGGGCCATCGACAGTGTAGTCGAAGGCTTTCAAATATATGCAAAAAGCTGCATAAAATTTCCAAAATTGCAATATTTTGCTGATAATAATACTTAAAGTGAATATATTTGCAGCATATTGCGGTTAAATAAGGTCTAAAGGAACTAAATTTTAGGACTGCCCAAACCATGTTGAAAGAAGAAAGACATCAGGCCATACTCAATGAACTCGGCATCCACAATAGGATCTTGTTGACCGATATGGCCCGATTGCTGCAGGTTTCCGTGGATACGATCCGAAGGGACATCACCGAACTGCAGCAGGCCAAAAAATTGAAAAAGGTCCATGGGGGCGCCCTCGCCTTGGGGTTCAACACCTACAGTCCCACTGCGGGGAACATCTATGCCCTGGAGAAAAAAAGCAGGATCGCCCAAAAGGCCTTGACCCTGATCGAGGCGGATCAGGTCATCCTGCTCAGTGGAGGAACCACCAATCTGGAACTGGCCAGAAGGTTGCCCGCGAAACTTCCGCTCTGTTGTTTTACCCCCAGCCTTCCCATTGCCCTGCAACTTATGGGGAAACCGCAGGTCGAGGTACACTTTATCGGGGGAAGATTGTCCAGGGATTCCCAGTTCGCCCTTGGGG
>CALDPL010000112.1 GCA_937911965.1 uncultured Allomuricauda sp.
AGTACTCCACCATGGGCATCAAGGACCTTTCCGATAGGAATTCCATTGCCCAATTGGGGGCCGATTATCTCATTTGCGGCAGTTTCCGACCCCTGGATGCCGGCTTTCGGATCGGGGTGCAATTGATCCGGGACCGGGACTCCAAGGTCATCTTTGCCGGGAACCACGACCAGACCTTGGATACCATTTTGAACGCCCAGGATTCCATTGTACAACAGATAGTCAATGTGCTCAAGGGAAAGATCGATCACGACCTGCTCTCCTATTCCTATAAAAAGGAATCCGTGGACCTCGCCGTCTACGAGAATTGGCTCTTGGGGATGAACGAGCTGAAAAAGGGAAGTCTGGAGAGCGACCTGGTCGCGAGGGCCCATTTCCAGGCCGCCCTGAAACTGGACCCTTCCTTTGCCAGGGCCCATACGGGCCTTTCGCTGTCCTATTTCAATGAATGGAGCTGTCAACTCTGGGAACGTTGGGAAATCAGCCAAAAAGGGGCCTACGACCATGCCCTGAAGGCCCTTGCCCTGGATGAGAACGATTATGTCTCCCTGGCGGTTTTGGGCCGGGTGCAACTGTATATGGGGAACCATGACAAAGCCGAACATCTGTTTTTGAAATCCCTGCAGATGAACCCCAACGATGCCGAAAACCTGGTCCTTATTGCCCATTGTATGGTCTGGTTGGGGCATATTGCCAAAGCGCAGCAGCTCTTTGATCGGGCCAGAAAGCTCAACCCCATGCAGCCGGAGGCATTTCTGCCCGCCGGGGCCTATATCCATTTTGAAAAGGGTGATTTTGTCAAGGCCCTGGAACTGGGGGAAAAGGTGACCGACCTGACGGTCTGGACCGATTATGCCGCGCTTATCGCCGCAATCCATTTCCACCTCTCCCAATTCGATCGCATGGAAGAATACTGGAAAAAGTATATCGAGATCTTTCAGCGGAACATCAACAAAGGCCGGGAAGCCTCGGTCCAAATGGCCGTGGACTGGCATCGGGAGGTCACCCCCTATAGGGTCAGCAGTAGATTTGAGCCCTTTTGGGACCATATGTGCGGCAGGGCTCCAAAGCCATTCAAGGCCCGGACCGAAACGACCAAGGGATTCTTTGTGAGGGTCGGGGAATATTGGCAATTGGAATACATGGGCACCCCTGCATTCACCAGGGACTGCAAGGGCCTTCACGATATTGCCCGCTTGTTGGAACAGTCGGAAAGGCCATTGCACTGTACCGCCCTTATGGGAAGCTTGTTGGAAAGCGGGGGCGTTGCCCTTGCGGACGAACAGGCCCTCAAGGATTTCAGAAAACGGATCGCTGCCCTGGAGGCGGATATTTCGGATGCCCAGGAAATGGGGGATTTAAACAGGGCCATGGCCCTCAATGAGGAATATGACGCCCTTATCGAACACCTGTCCCAGATCACGGGAATGTCCCAAAAGACGCGCAAGAGCGGGTCCACCTTGGAAAAGGCAAGAACGGCGATTACATGGCGCATCCGCTTCGCCATCAAAAAAATAGAAAACGTGCACCCCCAATTGGCAAAGCATCTTTCAAGATCAATACAAACGGGAACCTACTGCAGTTACCGACCGGAAACGCCCCACGAGTGGACCGTATGATTCCAAATTTTTTGCCTTTACGCGTAATTTCCTACATCCCCCTCACATTGTAAGGCCAAAACTTTTGCCTATACAAACAAACAATAAACAAACTAAAGATGTTAGAGATTATCCGAAATTTACCAACGCCCTGGGAAGTGCTCCTCGACCCCATTTCCCTGATCGTATTGGGAATTTATGCCGCCCTGATGATATGGGAGGCGCTATTCCCGGCCCAGAAATTGCCCAAAGTGAAATATTGGAAATTGCGGGGCCTTTTGGCCTTTGGCCTGTTTTTTTACCTCTCCACCTACTTTCCCATGATATGGGACCAATATCTTGTGGAATACCAAATTTTTGACCTGACCTTCCTCGGGGCCGGTTGGGGGGTATTGGTGGCCCTTTTGATCTACCAGTTCGGGGTATTCCTTTGGCACTATTCAATGCACAAAAGCAATCTGTTGTGGAAGGTGTTCCACCAAATGCACCACAGTGCGGAGCGCGTCGACAGTTACGGGGCCTTTTTTTTCAGTCCCATGGACATGATCGGTTTTTCCCTGTTGGCAAGCCTGTGCTTGGTGGTTGTCGCAGGATTCTCCGCCCAGACCGCAACGCTCTTTATTTTGATCACCACTTTTTTGAGCATTTTTCAGCACAGCAATATCAGGACCCCGGTCTGGCTGGGCTATATCATT
The DNA here is from genome assembly GCA_937911965.1 of uncultured Allomuricauda sp. GTDB lineage: Bacteria > Bacteroidota > Bacteroidia > Flavobacteriales > Flavobacteriaceae > Flagellimonas. The sequence continues at coordinate 2,294 of CALDPL010000112.1, forward strand.
CAGCGTCCGGAATCACATACGGTCCACCACGGTACGGGAATCCACGCCTACAACTATTCCGATTTCCCCGTATTCGACATGCTGTTCGGAACTTTCAGGAACCCAAAATCAAGAAAAGAGGAAACCGGCTTCTACCATGGGGCCTCCGCCAAAGTTTGGGAGATGCTACGCTTCAAGGATGTCAACCGGCAAAAGAAGCTGGGGGACCTATAGGGATCCCCCGTGAATGGTACTATGGAATTGGACGACACCGAGTTTGTTCTACAATTTGAAAATGGGTCCCTGCCCCCTGCCCTATTTGACCATTTGGGCCATCTGAGAATGGCCTGGATCTATCTGCAAAGGTATGGGGAGGACAGGGCCATTGAAAAGGCCTGTGGGGGCATCCGGGCATTTGCCCGCCACCATGGCGATGCGGACAAATTCCACAAGACCCTGACGGTCGCCTCGATCAAGATCGTGAACCATTTTGTCCAAGGGTCGAGTGCAGATCATTTTTCAAATTTCATCAGGGAAAATCCCGGGCTGGGTCATTCCTTCAAGGAATTGGTGGAGCGGCATTACAGTGGGAGCCTCCTGGGTTCCAAAAAGGCCCGGGGGGAATACCTGCCCCCGGATTTGCTCCCTTTTGATCCTCCCCGCTCCATGCCCTGAAATTTGCTTAATTTGCGGGATGCAGCAGCACAAGGTCAGCATCTTCATCCCCTTTCGGGATACGGTCCACTTTTTGCCCGAATGCCTGGATTCCATTCTGGTGCAGAGCCATCGTAATTGGGAAGTGTTGGCCGTGGACGACCACAGTGGAGATCAAAGCGCGGATCTGTTGGAATCCTATGCCAAAAGGGATTCCCGGATCCGCGTCTTTCCCAATGGGGGCCGGGGCATCATTCCAGCCCTCCGCACGGCTTATGCCCAGGGCACAGGGGCCTTTGTAAGCAGGATGGATTCGGATGATATCATGAAAGGGAATCGCA
>CALDPL010000113.1 GCA_937911965.1 uncultured Allomuricauda sp.
TGAAAAAATGGCCGTATTGTAATTGTGCCCACACCAATTGCTTCCCCAAACCGTTCTGGGATGAACCCCTGAAGTTAAAACTAGGTCATGTGGATCCACCACCCTACACTACAACCTGTAGGGGAATATCCAATACCCCTTCCAAATGAAATTATATTTGACCCACCCAAGAGTTCGGAATTTTCAATGATGAAGCCGTTTCAATCCAAGGGCTATGTCCATGACGAATGGATCAGTGGTGAACTTAAAGTGAACCTCGGGGATTTCCATACGATCGACGAGTTTGGACATTATCAAAAAACAGTGGTCCTGAAGGTTGAAAAAGAAAGGATCATCAAGAAATGGGTCGAAGACCGATGTTCCCCAAGACCGATTCCGTTATTCCCGTTCTGTATGAATTTTTTATTTTTGGTTTCACGGCCTAGGCTGATCTATAAAAGGGCCCATTACCTAACATATGCCAATTCCAAGGGAAAACCGACATATCATTCTATACGGGCTGGTTCTGGCCCTTTTGGTCCTCGCCCTAAAATGGTTGCAATGGCAGTTCTTGATCCTTGACAATGCCATCGAAATCTATATTGGATTTATTGCCCTTTTTTTTACCCTTCTGGGAATCTGGTTGGCCAAGCAGCTCATCAAGCCAAAGGTGAAAACAGTGGTGGTCGAAAAGGAAGTCCCAATAGTATCCGTCCCCGACAAAAGCTTGTTGGAAGAGCTGAACTTAAGCAGCCGGGAATATGAGGTTCTACAACTCTTGGCCAAAGGACAGAGCAACAACGATATTGCCGAGAATCTGTACCTTTCCACAAGCACGGTCAAGACCCATCTGTACAATCTATATTCCAAAATGGAAGTAAAGAGCAGGACACAAGCCATGGAAAAGGCAAAAAGGCTCAAGATCATTGATTGACCTGGTCCATACTTTGGTTTGGGAAGTCAACAATTCCCCAATTTGGAACTAAAGTATGAATGGATTTTTCCGAAGCCATCATAGATTTGGAGTGAATCCAAAACATGGACTTTATGAAAAGAACGGTATTGACCTATGGACTGATCATGGGAGCCATCTTTACGGCGGGAACCATCTATATGTCGGAATTGCTATTCTACAACAAGCCCGAAATCAAGAGCAACGACCTTCTCGGTTATGTCGTGATGCTCATCATTTACTCCCTGATATTCATTGGGGTAAGAAATTATCGCAACAATCAATTGGGAGGAGTGGTTTCCTTTAAAAAAGCCTTTAAGGTCGGAGCGATGATTACCCTGGTGGCCGCTACCTTCTATGTGCTGATCTCCATGATATACCTGTATCAATTTGCCCCTGACTACATGGACCGATATGCGGATTACGTATTGCGCCACAGCTCCCCCACGGAATTGGAGGCCAAGGCCGAGTCCATGGAATCCCTCAAGGACATGTACAAAAATCCCTTGTTCGCAATATTGTACACCTATATGGAAATACTGCCTTTGGGACTGATTGTGGCCCTTATCAGTGCCCTCATTTTAAAAAGTAAAAAAACACTGCTCCCCGAAAGGGAAGCATAGGACGTGACCCATAGGGCGCCATGGCTCAAACCGAATAGAAAGCATTTAACCCCACATAAAAAACAATATGGATATAACATACAAAACCACAATCGTTCAGAAGGGGAACACTACAGGACTGCACGTCCCGGAAGATATCCTGGAAAGGTTGGGCGGGGGCAAAAGGCCCTTGATAAGGGTCCACCTCAATGGATACTCGTATCGCAGTGCCGTGGGCAAGATGGACGGGAAGTTCATGATTCCCCTGAGTGCCGAAAACCGTACCAAGGCCGGGGTGAATGGAGGAGATACCGTGGAGGTGTCCCTAGCCTTGGATACCCTGCCCAGGACTGTGGAAGTACCCCCGGGGTTGAAGTCCGCATTGGACAAAAACAAAACGGCAAAGCTTGCATTTGAGAAACTGGCACCGAGCAGGAAAAAGGCCATTGTTT
>CALDPL010000114.1 GCA_937911965.1 uncultured Allomuricauda sp.
ATTTCTGGGCAACAGCATAACCTCACGGGCCCAATGGAATGAACTCTTGGGCCTTCCCAACGCCCGAAACCGTGGCATTTCAGGGGATACCACCTTTGGAATCCTGGAGCGCCTTCACGAAGTTACCGAAGGCCGTCCCGCCCAGATATTTCTTTTGATCGGAATCAATGACATATCGAGGAACGTCCCGGACGCCTTGATTCTAAGAAACTATGAAACCATCATTGACCGCATCCAAAAGGAATCCCCGGCAACCGGATTGGTGGTTCAGACGATTCTTCCGGTAAACCCCGATTTTGGGGAATACGAAAGGCATTATCACAAAGATGGACATATTGCCGCTGTCAATGCGGGAATCAGGGAATTGGCCGATGCCTACGGACTGACCCTGATCGACCTTCACCCGCAGTTCCTGGACGCCTCGGGCAAGCTCAAGGCCGAATACACCGATGAGGGCCTGCATTTGAACGAAAAGGGATATTTGCATTGGGCCTCGATCCTGCGACCCCATGTCGAAAAGGGGGAGGATTGACCTCCCCCCTAAAGAAGTCCTATAGGCCGGTATCCAGAATCTCAATGAGCCTCTCGGGCTCGTTGGTCGTAATGAAGTCCACTCCTTTTTGGATGAATTCCGTCAAATCCTCCTGACTGTTGACCGTCCAGACATTCACTCCTAGGCCCTGTTGTTGGGCCTGCTGAATCCATTGGGGATTTTCCCGATACGCCTTCATATTGTAATCTATTCCGGTGAACCCCGCATTTTTTGCCTCCAAGGGGGTTTTGTCCCCATTGAGATAGGCCACTTGCGAATCCGGGGACAATTGGCTGACCAAGATTCCCGCATCAAAGTCAAAAGTTATGTATTCCACCTGCTCTTGCCCCCCGAGCTGTTTTACCATATCCACGGCCAAACGGGTCAACAACAAGGTCCATTCCTTTCCTGATGGAGCCTTCTTGATTTCCAAGATCAGGCGACATTCCTTTTGTTTGAGTCCCTCCTTCAAATAGGCTTCCAAAGTGGGGATTTTTTCCCCATTGGACAGAGAAACCGCGAGCAAATCGGCATAATTGGATTTTTCGATATCCATTCCCATGAAATCGGCATCGTGGTTTACCACGGGAATGCTGTCCTTGGTCATATGAACATCGAATTCCGAACCATAGCATCCCAGGTCAATGGCATGTTTGAGTGCCGCAATGGAATTTTCGGGAAGGTCCTGGGTCTTCCAGGCCCCACGGTGGGCTATTACCTGGGTTTCGACCTGCTTTTGGGTACATGCCGTGGCCAAGAAGAAAAGGGGGAGCAAATAATATGCTCCCCGGTACAAACTATAAAAACCAACTCTCAAATTTTTCATGTAATCTTTTTGATTTTACAAATGCATTTAAAACGACCTTGAAATCCCTTAGACCATATTCAGGCCAAAGGGCTTGGGTCGAGCCATAGTTTCGGTATAGTTCCTTCCAAATCGGTCCACTACCTTGATTTCCAGGGTCGAGTCCGGGGCCGAAGCCACAACTTTGAACATATGGGCCGTTTCGGTGGTCACAAAGCTTCCCGTTGGAACGGCACCCACGTTCAGCCTTAAGGCCTCGTAGGACACAATGTGCAATGGATCCAAGACTTTGATCCGTTCAACATCCAAGGGCAGGCCGTTTTCAGTGACTTCCACCTGCCATTGGCTGTCATACCCCCAAATATTGAGCAGTACTTCGTTGTTCCCATTGGGAAAGGCGAACGGCCCGGCATAGGCTTCCAGGTCCGATGGTGAGGCATTGGGTGCGAATTCGGCTGCAGTGATGTGGACTTGGTTCAGGTCATAGCTACGAAACTGGTAATCGGATTCAAATCCAATGCTTTTGTGTAATCTTCCTTGGCACCCTCATAATCCTGTAAGGCAAATTTACAGTTCCCTCTGTTATAATAGGTATCCGCATCTGGTTTATAAAAAATAACTTTCGTATAATCTAAAATAGCGCCGTTG
>CALDPL010000115.1 GCA_937911965.1 uncultured Allomuricauda sp.
CATGGAGGTGGATGGCGTGTTCACCGGGGGTAAGTCCGCTGAAATTGGCCTTCATGACCACCCTGCCATTGTCCTCCTTGAAAGTGACCTCTCCCGTGACATTGCTATCGCTTTTGGGCTCCATGTTGAACGTGATGCTCTTGCCACTGACTTCCTCGACCATTTCATCCACCATTTCCTCCACTCCCGAAGTGGCTTCATTTGCATCTTTTTTTGCTTGTTTGCAACCAACGGCCGTGATCAACAACAGCCCCAATACGGTTGCCTGTATTTTTTTCATCGTAAGAATTTTTAGGTTCATCACTAAATTAGGCATTATTTGGGGAGCGGTCAACCAAATGCACCTGGTTTTTTAGGATTTCTTTTTTTGGAAAAGACCCCGGAGGTCGGGATTATAGGTCAGGGCGAATTGGAGGCGATCATAGACTCCATCGGTGAATTGATTCCTGAGGTAGCCCAATTGAATGCTGCTGTTGTGGGTAATGTTGACGCCCAGTGCGGCATAAATTCGGTTCTGGCCAAAAAGTTCATCCTGGAGGTTGACCATCAGTTCATCGTAAAGGTTGATGAAGAAAATATCGGTCAGCGGCAGGGTCATTTGCAAGCGGTAGCGGGCCCGGTGCTGGGTTTCCGTATCTTCACCAAAATCAAAAAAGCGGTGTTCCAGACGGTAGCGGTGTTCGATATGGAATTCCCAAAGGGTGTTCTTCAGGACAAATTGTTCAAAGATGCGGTTCTCCTTGAAATTTTCCTCCCCAGGGACCTCCCCAAAGAAAGGGTCGGTGTCAATGAACCCGTAACCCAGGGTGGCCATGGCGTTGGCATTGATATGGTAATTGAGCCCGGTGCGCAGAATCATCTGATTGAAATTATCCGTGGTTTCATAGTACCGGAACTGGGCCTCTGTATGGATGCTCAGCCGCTCAGAAATCCTGTTGGTACCTATGTACATATACCAAGCACCCAAGGATTCTTCAGCCTCCTCTTGGGCATTTACAAATAAGGATCCACTCAAAAACAATAAGGTCAACGCTTTTTTAATCATAGATTTTCAGTGTTTATGGGGGTTTCTCCTTCCCCTTTGAGATATTTATCGAGGAATTCCAAAATGCTGCCATAGGCCTTCTCCTGGTTTTCCTTTTTCACAAATCCATGCCCCTCGTCCTCGAAGAGCACATATTCCACCGGTACCCCGTTCTTGCGGACCCCGGAAACGATTTCATCGGATTCCGCCTGCAGTACCCTGGGGTCCTGCGCCCCTTGGAGCACCATCAAAGGCTTGGTGACTTTATCGGTATGGAAGAGGGGGGATATCTGTTTTAAGCGGACGGAATCGGCACTGTGGGGGTCGCCAAGCTCCTTGTACAATGCGTTCTTGAAGGACTCCCACCAGGGCGGTATGCTCTTCAGGGTCCTGATCCAGTTGGTCACCCCATAGAGGTTGACCCCCACATCGAATTCCTCCGGGGCATAGGTCAGGGCGGCCATGGTCATATAGCCCCCATAGGATCCGCCGATGATTCCGATTTTTTCCCCATCGATCTCGGGCTGGGCGGCCAACCAGTTTTTGCCCTCCACACAGTCTTTCAGGTCCTTGTCCCCATGGTTGAGGTCGTCCATTTGGTAAAAGGTCTTTCCGTAGCCGCTGCTGCCCCGGTTGTTCACGGCCAGGACCGCATAACCGTGGTTGACCAGAAATTGGATAAAGGCGCTGAAGTTTTGGCGGGATTGTCCCCCCGGGCCCCCGTGTACCCATACCAAGGCAGGAACGGGATGCTCCCCACTGGCTTGGTGGGGCCTGTAATATATGGCGGGAATTTCCAACCCGTCGAAGGAGGGATAGCGGATGACCTCGGAGCGGACCAGGTCTTGGGGCTGGATTTCTGGATTCAGCACATTGGTAAGCCTGGTCTGCTGTCCGTTATCCAAATTGTAGACATGGAGATTGTAGGGGGAATGCGAGCCCCCGGCATAGAAACCCATCATTTTTTCATCCTTGGAGAATCCAACATTGGTAATTTCCATGTTCTCGATCTCCGGCAAGTCAATATTGGTACCGGTGGCCACCTCCATGACCTCTATGGTGTTCTTGGCGTCCTCGTTGATAAAGGTGACTTGGTAGGTTCCATTGTCGGTAAAGGAACTGCCCAAAATGTCCCAATCCCGTTCCATCGATTTTTCGTAGGTCTCCTCGGCAATATTGTACCTCATCAAATAGGAGAACTCACTTCCATCGTCGGTGGTGTAGTAAAAGAAGGAGCCGTCGGGCGAAAAATCCTGCCCTGAGTTCCCACTTTGGTTTTGGTTGACCTTGATGAGTTCTTTCTTCTCCCGATCAAAGAGAAAAAGGTCGCTGTCGTTGGTGTTTATGGATTTGGTCAGGGCAATGTACCTTTCATCGGGGGAGATTCCATTGAGATCGTAGCCCCCGTCATTTTGATAGAGCAGGGAAGGGATCAGGGTTTCCAGATCCATATCGTAAAGGTCCATGAACCGACTGTCCCTTTTGTTCGAAGCATAATGGAAGGAAGCCTCATCCTCGGCCCATCCCATAAACAGGGATCTTGCTCCCTGATCCGGGGTCAGGTCCCTGTGGGTCCCATCGATATCCCGCAGGTAGATGTGGTAGATTTCGTCCCCGTTGTTGTCCATTCTGAAAAGCATGCGCCCGTCCTTTGGAAAATAGGAAATGGCAAAAACGGAGGAGCTGTCGGATTGGGTCACCGGCATCATTTCCCCGCCTGCGGCTTCAATGGTGTACATATTGTAGATTCCGGAGCGGTTGCTCGAAACCAAAAGCGTGCGGTTGTCCGGGGAGAAACTGGCTCCCCCGACCGCCTCGTTGTCCATCATTTGTGCGATGGAATAGGTCTTCATGGTCTGGGCGATCGAGGCTTCCTTTTTTTCTTCCTTGCAGGCCCAGAGCAAGGTCACAAGGGCAATGGCCATAATTTTTTTCATCTGATTTTGTTTAGGTGGTTGTTCAGAGATCTTGATGTTTGATTGTGAATACACCGAATGCCAGGTGTTGCAATTTTCAATTCCCATGGAACTATGGGGATTAAAGATACCAAAACGGCTTTGGTTTGATCAAAACTTCCCCAGAAAAAATGGACCGGACTGCATTTGCCAATAAATTCCGCTCTGAATTGAGTAAATACAGCATCGACCTTTAATAATGCCTGGTGTAAATCTGCTGCATGCTTCGGATCATAGGTGG
>CALDPL010000116.1 GCA_937911965.1 uncultured Allomuricauda sp.
ACATAGGGATAGGTGCCAAAATCTATGTCCAGCATAGAGCCCTGTGCACCTTCGGCCAATATTTTTTTACCTTCCCGCTGGGCCCTGAACAGATAATCCTCACTGTCTATAAAGGTCAGTTTTTTGAGGGCTTCCACCCCGGCGTGGAATTCCGCCTCCAATTCGGTCAGGTCGTATTGTATGTCCACATCGTAAAAGGCGATCATGGCCTCGTGCTTATCGGCCAATGCCCGGTACTTCAAGGTCCAATCGTCAAATTCCAGATCTCCCACCCGCAGGCCATTGCGGCCGGTCTTGTCCATATAGGTGGGTCCTATGCCCTTGAGGGTGGAGCCGATCTTGGCCTTTCCCTTGGAGGCCTCGGAGGCGGCGTCCAACAATCGGTGCGTCGGAAGGATCAGATGGGCCTTTCGGGATATCAAAAGTTTGGACAGGGTGTCGATCTTGAATTTTTCCAGGTTCTCCAGTTCCCTTTTGAAGATGACCGGATCGATGACCACCCCATTGCCCACAATGTTGATGGCCCCTTTGTGGAATATTCCGGAAGGGATGGTGTGCAGTACGTGCTTAATACCGTCGAACTCCAGGGTATGGCCCGCATTGGGACCCCCCTGAAATCGTGCAATAATATCGTAATCCTTGGTCAGTACATCAACAATCTTTCCTTTTCCTTCGTCCCCCCATTGGAGTCCAAGCAATAAATCTACCATGAAATGAGCTGCTTATTCAGTTAGGTTTTCTTCTTTGTTTCGGGTACCGTAGAAATACAGTGAATGATTGTTGATCTTGATGTCAAAAACCTCTTCGATGGTCTGTTTGATGGACTGGATCCGGGGATCGCAGAATTCCACAACTTCCCCCGTATCGGTGAGGATCACGTGGTCGTGCTGTCGATCGAAATAGGATTTCTCGTATTGTGCCTGGTTTTTTCCGAATTGGTGCTTGCGAACCAATTTGCATTCCAATAGGAGCTCTATGGTATTGTATAGGGTGGCACGGCTTACCCTGTAATTCTTGGTCTTCATTTTAATGTAGAGGGACTCCACGTCGAAATGATCGTCCGCCTCATAGATTTCCTGCAAAATGGCATAGCGTTCAGGAGTTTTCCGGTGTCCCTTTTCCTCGAGGAAGGCCGTGAACACGTTTTTTACAATTTCCTGGTTTTTATTGTTTCCCATGGCTTTCTACCTCAACTGATCCACAAAGGTACAGCTAAAAATTAAATTCTTGTCACTTTGTCTATCCCCTCTACCCGCTTGAGGTTGTCCATCAGTCTTTTCAGGATGTTGTTGTTTTTAACCACCAGGGTGATCTTCCCTTTGAAGGTCCCTCCGTCCGCACTGAAATTGAGGTTTCTCATGTTCACGTGCATATTCCCCGAAATGATCTTGGTGATGTCCTTGACCAGGCCCAAGTTGTCGATTCCCGTAAGTTGAATGTCCACGGAAAACTCCTCTTGGGAGGAATCGATCCATTTGGCGCTCATGATGCGGTAAGCATAATTGGACTGCATGGAAATGGAATTGGGGCAGTTTTTCTTATGCACCTTGATGCCGTCGTTCACACTGACAAAACCGAAGACCTCGTCCCCGGGAATGGGATTGCAGCATTGGGACAGTTTGTAGTTGAGCCGTTCCTCTTCCTTGCCGAAGACCAACATATCGTATTTGACCGTGATCTCGTCCTTGTCGATGTCCTTGGGGACCGGCGTCTTTCGGATCCTGTTCTTGAAGAAGTTGATGAAGGCGTTGTGGTAGGAGGAGGCAAAGTCCTTCAATTTGTCGTTGTCGATCACCCC
>CALDPL010000117.1 GCA_937911965.1 uncultured Allomuricauda sp.
GGACGGAATGCACATTCGCATGCTGTTGCTGACTTTCTTTCTCCAGTTTTTCCCCGATGTGGTGCGCAACGGGCATTTATACATCCTGGAAACGCCGCTGTTCAGAGTGCGCAACAAGAAAGAGACCATTTATTGCTATTCAGAGGAGGAAAAGCGGGCGGCGGTCGAAAAGCTTTCCGGTAAACCCGAGATCACGCGGTTTAAAGGACTTGGCGAGATATCGCCCGACGAATTTGGCGGATTTATAGGCGAAAATATCCGGCTTGAGCCGGTGATCCTGGGGAAAGAAACCAGTATCCAGGGGCTGTTGAATTTCTATATGGGAAAAAATACGCCCCAGCGGCAGAATTTTATTATTGATAATCTTAAAATAGAAAAGGACCTGGCTACCGAAGAGGCGGTGGTTCAGGATTGACGACTAAGCAGGGAGACTAATGCAAGACAACGGGAATATAAATGGCGAAGGAATGGGCAATGAGGAATTGCACGATGTGATCCATATTTCGGGCATGTACCAAAACTGGTTTATGGATTATGCGTCTTATGTAATCCTTGAACGGGCGGTTCCGGCCATTGAAGACGGATTTAAACCGGTTCATCGGCGCATTTTGCATGCCATGAAAGAAATGGACGACGGCCGGTTCAACAAAGTGGCCAATATTATCGGCCAGACCATGCAATACCATCCCCACGGCGACGCATCCATCGGCGACGCCATCGTGGCGCTGGGGCAGAAAGAGTTGCTGATCGAGACGCAGGGAAACTGGGGCGATGTGAGAACAGGCGACAGCGCTGCCGCGCCAAGGTATATTGAAGCGCGGCTGTCGAAATTCGCGCTCGATGTAGTTTTCAATCCGCAAACCACAGAGTGGCAACTGTCATACGACGGACGTAAGCGGGAGCCGGTCACGCTGCCGGTGAAGTTTCCGCTGCTTATTGCGCAGGGGGTCGACGGCATTGCTGTGGGGCTTTCCACGAAAATTTTGCCCCACAATTTTGTGGAACTGATCGAATCATCCATCGCCATTTTACAGGGCCGGAAATTCGAGTTGTACCCCGACTTTCCCACGGGCGGCATGATCGACGTGTCGGATTACAATAAAGGCGCAAGAGGAGGCCGCGTGCGCATCAGAGCCCGGATCGAAGAATATGATAAAAAAACGCTCATCATAAAAGACATCCCCTACGGCGTAACCACGACCGGATTGATCGAGTCGATCATCAAAGCCAATGACAAAGGAAAGATCAAGATCCGAAAGGTAGTCGACAATACGGCCAGAGACGTAGAGATCCTGGTGTCGCTGGCGCCTAATCAATCGCCCGACATCACCATTGACGCCCTTTATGCCTTCACGGACTGCGAAGTGGCGATCTCGCCAAACGCCTGTGTGATTATTGATGAAAAGCCCCGGTTTCTTGATGTGCATGAAATCCTGGAGATCAGCACGCGGCAAACCGTGGCGCTCCTGAAGCGCGAACTGGAGATCAAACGGGATGAGCTGCTTGAAAAGATCCTTTTTTCATCGCTTGAGAAAATTTTCATCGAAAACCGGATCTACCGCGACATTGAAGAATGCGAAACCTGGGAGGCGGTCATCGAAACTATTGATAAAGGCCTCGAACCCTATAAAAGCCAGCTTTACCGCGTCATCACCGGGGAGGATATCGTCCGCCTGACCGAGATCAGGATCAAGCGAATTTCAAAGTTTGACCTGGAAAAGGCACAACAACTCCTGGAGAGCCTTGAGGAAAAAATAGCGGAGACCAAGCACCATTTGGAACATTTGGTCGACTATGCCATCGACTACTTCAAGGAACTCAAGAAGAAGTATGGCCGCGGCCGGGAGCGCCGATCTGAGATCAAGATCTTTGACGATATCGAGGCCACCAAGGTGGTCATACGCAATACCAAACTCTACGTGAACCGGGAAGAGGGATTTGTGGGAACTTCCCTGAAACGGGACGAATATGTGACGGACTGCAGTGATATAGACGACATCATCGTCTTTACCCAGAACGGGGAAATGATGGTCACCAAGGTGGATTCCAAGGTCTTCGTGGGCAAGAACATCATCCATGTCGCCGTGTTCAAGAAAAGAGATCGTCGCACGGTCTACAATATGATCTACCGGGACGGAAAGGGAGGTGCCAGTTATATCAAAAGGTTCAACGTCACCAGCATTACCCGGGACAGGCTCTATCCCCTGGCCGGAAACAATCCGGCTGCCCAGGTGCTGTATTTTTCCGCAAACCCCAATGGGGAGGCCGAGGTGGTCACCGTATTGTTGCGGCAGTCGGGCAGTATAAAGAAGCTGAAATGGGACCTGGACTTTGCCGACGTCCTGATCAAGGGTCGGGACACCAAGGGAAATCTGGTCACAAAGTATTCGGTCAAACGAATAGAGCTCAAGGAGAAGGGAGTATCCACCCTGAAGCCCAGGAAAATCTGGTTCGACGATATCGTTGGCCGCCTGAACGTGGACGGCAGGGGCGAATTGCTCGGAGACTTCAAGGGGGATGACCTTTTGCTCGTCATTGACCAAAAGGGCAAGGTCAAGACCATGGCCCCGGACCTACTCAGCCGCTTTGACGACAGTATGATTGTCCTGGAAAAATGGATTCCGAACAAACCGATCTCGGCGGTACATTATGATGGGGAAAAGGATCGGTATTTCCTCAAACGGTTTTTGGTGGAGACCCCCCTTCGGGAGGAAACCCTGATCTCGGAGCACCCAAAATCCTTCCTCGAACTGGTCTCCACCCAATGGAGGCCGGTATTGGAACTGGAATTTGCCAAACCCCGGGGAAAGGAGGCTAAACCCAATCAAAAGGTGGATGTCGAATCCTTTATTTCCATTAAGGGAATCAAGGCCATGGGCAACCAATTGAGTCCGGACAAGTTAAAGAACATCAATATCCTGGAACCCCTTCCCTATGAGGAGCCCGAGCAGACCAAGGTGGAGGACATGGAGGTCGTGGACGAACAGAGCTTAGGGCACTCAGATGATAGATCGGGACCCAAGAACAACAGTTCTGAACAAACTTCTTTGTTTTGAACCATTTTCTTTCTACTTTGCCGCAAGTGTAAAACCAACGCCAAAACCTAACCAATAACACTTCTTCATGGAATTCACCAACCCCCTGGTATACGGAGTCCCCGTTTTTATTGCCTTTATCCTACTTGAACTCACTTATAGCAAAACCCATGGGGACGATCACCTGTACAACTGGAAGGATCTGGCGGCCAGTGGTTTCATGGGAGTGGGATCCGCCATTTTGGGTCCCCTCTTCAAGGTGGCCTTTGCCATCGTCCTTTTCAATGCCGTCTATGACCTTTGCAATCCCTTGGTCGATGGTGTCCGTACCAATTTTATGGGATATGAGTCCTTTGGCTATATCTGGTATATCTGGATCCTTTGCCAATTGGCGGATGATTTCACCTACTATTGGTTCCACAGGGCCAACCATGAGATCAGGATCCTCTGGGCCGCACATATCGTACACCATTCTTCCGACAATTTCAACCTGGGGACAGCGGTTCGCAATGGCTGGTTCACCATTTTGTACAAACCCTTCTTTTATGTCTGGATGCCCGCCATTGGTTTCCCCCCCGAGATGGTGGTGGTCTGCCTGGGGATCGAGGCCTTATGGCAATTCCAATTGCATTCCGTCTATATTCCAAAACTGGGCTTTCTGGAAAAGTTCCTCAACACCCATACCATGCACCAGGTCCACCACGCACAAAATGTGGAATACCTCGACAAAAACCATGGCGGTTTCCTAAATATCTTTGACAAGGTCTTTGGCACTTGGAAGGAACTCGACGATGACATCGATGTGAAGTACGGGGTCATCCATGCCCCGGATTCCTATAATCCGATGGTCATCCTTACCCATGAATTCAAGGACATTTGGAACGATGTGAAAAAGGTGAACAAGCTCTCGGACAAGCTCATGTATATCTTTGGCCCCCCGGGTTGGAGCCATGACGGGAGCACCATGACGGTGAAACAGCAACAAAGATTACAGCAAAAACACAAGGAGGCAAACCCCGACCTGCTCTTTCAAAGACCCAATTAGGCCAGGGAATCAATCGCCTATTCTATGGGCCGTGCCCTTGAACTTCTGGGAGTCGCCCACCACGCCGAACTCAAAGGTGTAAGAGGAATCCGCCGTACTGAGGATTTTGATGTGAATGGACTTTTCCTCGGCCATGTTCTTGGGGTTCAAATTCTTTAGGATGTACTCACAATCGTTCACCCAGCGTACGGAGGAGGTGTCCCTCTTGCCCTCAAACTCGTCCACTTCAATATCCAGGGTCCTGTGAAAGGTGGTTTGTTTTTCCTCCCCGTCTATTATTGTGGTGAAGGTGAAGCTGCCGGTCTTGAAGTCTTTGCAATTGCGCTCCGGGGGAGCCCCACAGGCCCAAAACAACATCAGCAGAAGTCCGAAGGGAAATAATTTAGTCATACTGCAAAGAACGGGAAAGATCTCATGCGGGTCAATCCCTTTTTCTATCATAGGACCTAAAACTGCCATCCCCATAGAACACCACGATGGTGGTCACCTCCCCATCCCCAGGGTCAGGCATGGTTCCGGGAACCTCTTTGGGCCCTTCCTCCTGTGGAGATGACTCCAATGGGGCCTTGTCCGCTTCGTCCACTTCCCCCTTCCAGGGAAAGCTTCCTTCCCCCTTGAGCAACCAGTACAGGTTCACCTCGGGATAGGCTGCAATGAGCTTCATGACAAAATCCAGACTGGGCCTGTTCCGGCCATTGAGCAAGTGGGAAATGCTGGAGCGCTGCACCCCGATTTCATCCGCAAAAGCGGACACACTGAGCCCATAGTGGTCCATTATGGTCTGTATACGCAAAATCATTTGGTCCCCCACAAATGTGAATTTTTACAATACAAAGATATAAATAAAGAGGGGAGCCCTTAAGTGATAAAATGAATTTAATGATGCAATAATGGAAACCATCACTTTATATAAAAGCATTCATTGTACTGAAATACAACACTGTATCTTCAATAGTTAAAATTATTGTCACAAATGTGAAAGAATGCATTCCTGATCGTTCAATTTTGTATACATATGTAAATACATTTAAACTCTTTTGATACATATGTAAATTATTCCATGGTTATTTTTGTGCCTTAAAATGAAAGGAATCTTGATCGAGCATATAGACCACAGGGAGCATTCAATCCAAGGGAGGTACCTCAACCTGGAACTATTGAAGGCCCATTGCTTTTCAAAGCATACCGCCAAGCTTTTGGAGATCGGAAAATCGGTCAAGGGAGATTCCCTTTACGCCCTGCCTCTGGGCCGGGGAAAAAGCAAGGTCCTGATGTGGTCCCAAATGCACGGGAACGAATCCACCACCACCAAGGCCCTATGGGACATGATCAATTTCCTCAACTCGGGAGACCCCTTGGCGGAAACCATCCTTTCGGGCTGCAGCCTGATGATCGTTCCCATGCTGAATCCTGATGGGGCCATGGCCTATACCCGGGAAAATTTCAATGGAGTGGACCTGAACCGGGATGCCCTGGCCCTGAGCCAACCGGAGAGCAAAGCCATTCGCCAATTGTTCGAAGATTTCAAGCCGGACCACTGCTTTAACCTACACGACCAAAGGACTCTTTTCAGTGCGGGCAGGACGGGCAAGCCCGCAACGGTCTCCTTCCTATCCCCCGCGAGCGATGAAGGTCGGGAACTGACACCCAATAGGGAAACCGCCATGAAAATCATCGCTGCCATGGATGCCCAATTACAGAAAATGATCCCGGGGCAATTGGGGCGCTTTGACGACGGTTACAATGCCAATTGCATAGGGGATACCTTCCAAGGTCTGGGGGTGCCCACCATATTGTTCGAGGCGGGACATTATCCCGGCGACTACCATCGGGAAAAGACCCGGGAGTATATCTTCCACGCCCTGCTACAGGCCTTGGGAACCATAGCCTCGGACCGGATCGATCGATTTGCAGCGGATTCCTATTTCAATATCCCCGAAAACGAAAAACTGCATTTCGATATTCTGATCGATAGGCCGGAAGCAATAAAGCCCACCCTCAAGGGCCAAAGAGTCGGAATCAGGTTCCGAGAGACCCTACAGGGAGACAAGGTCAATTTTATCCCCGAAATTGCGGAGGTTGGGCCATTGGAGGGTTTTTACGGACATCAGGATCTTGAAAACCTTGATTCAAAGCTTTTTGAATTGGGGATTGGGCGGGAAATGATCGTTAAATTATTGACTGAAACCAA
>CALDPL010000118.1 GCA_937911965.1 uncultured Allomuricauda sp.
ATATGAATACGTCCCCTTGGAAAGCATGCAGAAGGCCGTCCAGGTAATAGTCAGGATCTGTGAGCTCACCGCAAGCCAGATCGACACCACAAAAAAGAAAAAACGCTAAGGCACCTTTAAAGGTTTTAATACAAGAGTGATGAAACAAAATCCAAAAACTTTGGAAAAACAGCAAAAAATCGAAGGTTTCTTCAAGGCCCCCCGTCCCTTTGGGGAGGGAATCGCCCTATTGAGAAGTCTGGCCCTGAAAACCAAGGCGGAGGAAGATTTTAAATGGGGGATACCAATTTATACCCTCGGGGGAAAGAATGTGTTTGGAATCTGTAGGTTCAAGGCTTATTTTGGGATTTGGTTCTATCAAGGGGCTATTTTGAAGGACCCCAAAGGAGTCTTGGAAAATGCCCAAGAGGGAAAGACCAAGGCCATGCGCAGCTGGAGGTTCACAACTGTGGAAGGAATGGATCAAGAACTGGTCCTGGACTATATGCGGGAAGCGCTTGAAAATCAGAAAAAAGGGCTCCAAATTGAAGCTGAAAGAAAAGCGGCTCCCACCATTCCAATGCTTCTTCAGGGGCAACTGGAGGGAAACAAGGCCCTAAGGGCCGCCTTCAACGGCCTTCCCCCCTACAGGCAAAGGGAATACTGTGAATATATCGAAGAGGCAAAACAGGAACCTACCAAACTCAGGCGCCTGGAAAAAATCCTTCCCCTGATCGAGAAGGGCCTGGGATTGAACGATGCCTATCGTTGAACCCTCAGGACTTTGGAAAATCCCATCCATTGTGGTACTCCGGGGCTAGGAGCATATCGGCCTTTCCGTGATTGAATTTGCCCTTGGAGGCGTCCCAGAACAGGCGTTCCCCCGTCTTAAAGGCTATATTTCCCATATGGCTGACCATGGCCGCATCATATCCGACCCGTAAGGGGGCGTTCAAAAGGGAAGCATCCCTTTTCTTGATGGCATCCAGGAAATTTGCGGTATGCAGGTCCAGGCCGTTTGCCTCCACCCTTTGAATTGGCAATGCTTCGATCTTGGGGCCCAAATCCCGGTCCCAATGGGGCTTGTCGTGTTCCGGAATCACCTCCCAACCTCCCCGGTCCAGGACCAGGGTACCGTTGTTTCCGATAAAGGCAACCCCGTGGTTTCTTCCATAATTTCCGCCGTCTATGCCTGTGGCGTGCTCCCACAAAAGAGAAAATCCATCGAATTCATAAAGGGTCTGTAGGGTGTCCGGGGTCTGGGAGGCATCATCGGGATAGGCGAACTTGCCGCCCATGGCCATCACCGATTTTGGAAGATCGGCCTTCATCCCGTACAGGGCATAGTCGATCATATGCACCCCCCAATCGGTCATCAAGCCCCCGGCATAGTCCCAAAACCACCTAAAGTTGAAATGGAAGCGGTTTTCATTGAAGGGACGCATGGGAGCAGGACCCAACCACATTTTATAATCCACCCCCTCGGGCACCGGACCATCTTCAAGTACGGGTACCGGCTTCATCCAACCCTGATAGGCCCAGGCCTATCTGTCCCAGATTCCCAGAGTGCACATAATTGATCGCATCCACAAAATGGGGTTGGCTGCGCTGCCACTGTCCGATCTGCACCATGCGGTCACCGGCCTCGGCCTTGGCCAACATGGCCTCGCACTCCGCCACTGAATTTGCGATGGGCTTTTCACAATAGACATCCTTGCCCGCATCCAGGGCATCGGTCAATTGGAGGCAGTGCCAGTGGTCCGGGGTGCCGATGA
>CALDPL010000119.1 GCA_937911965.1 uncultured Allomuricauda sp.
CCCGCCGGTTCGTCGATGCCGCTGCACCGCTGCGCGTCTGGGACACCCGCAAGACGACCCCAGGACTGCGCACGTTGGAGAAGGCAGCGGTGCGCGCTGGAGGAGCCGTCAACCACCGCGGCAACCTCTCCGACTGGATCATGCTCAAGGACAACCATATCGATTTTGCCGGGGGGATCACCAAGGCCATAGAGAAGACCCGGCAGTACCTCAGGGAAAACAACAGGGATCTTAAGATAATCGTCGAGGCCAGGAATTTGGCGGAAGTGGAGGAGATCTTGGAGTCCCCGGGAATCCATAGGATCCTGCTCGATAATTTTGACTATGCCCAGACCCGGGAGGCCGTGGGGATGATCGGGGACAAATGCCTTACCGAGTCTTCGGGGGGAATCGATGAGGGTACCCTCCGGGCCTATGCCGAGTGCGGGGTGGACTATGTTTCCCTGGGGGCCCTGACCCATTCGGTACACAATATGGACCTAAGCCTTAAAGCCGTATAGATGTCCAAGGAGGTGGAAGAGCAGTTGGAGAAGATCCCGGTGGTCAACTGGCTTGTTCGCCTATTGAAGAACATCAAGTTGAAAGCCTTCGAAGGGCTGTCCATGTACGATTTGATCGAAATGTACCTATTGGGAATCGTCAAGGGGACCCTTTCGACCCGGGCCAGTTCCATTGCATTCAGTCTGTTCATGGCCCTGTTCCCCCTGCTCATCTTTATGGTGACCCTGGTCCCCTTTGTAATTCCCTATGTCAGTGTGGGCAATGAAAACTTTGACGCACAGTTCCTCATATTTTTGGAGTCCTTCCTGCCTTCGGCCACTTCGGATTATTTTGGGGAGATCTATCAACAGATCAAGGACCAGAAACAAGGGGGGCTGTTGTCCTCCACCTTCCTTTTGTCCATATTTTTGGTGGCCAATGGCGTGAACGCGATCTTTGGGGGGTTTGAGAATTCCTACCATGTGGAGCTCACCCGGAGCTTTTTCAGGCAGTACGCCTATGCCCTGATGGTGGGCATTCTCCTGTCCATTTTGGTAATCTTGGGCGCAGTGATTTTTGTGTATTTCGAATTTTATATCCTGGATGCGGCCAATGAATCCCTGGCCGAACTCTTCGGTTATGACAAGATCAGGGGGGACAGTGCATGGATCCGATTGGCAAAGATCCTTTTCTTTCTGTGCATTACCTATATGATCACGGCCATCCTGTATTACTTTGGGACCGCAGAGGGCAAGAACGCAAAGTTTTTTTCGGCAGGGGCCCTGATGACGACGCTATTGTTCTTGTTGACCTCCTATTTTTTTGGGATCTATGTTGAAAAATTTGCACGATACAACGAGCTCTATGGAGCTTTGGGGGGATTGTTGATCTTGATGGTGTTCATCTGGTTGAACGCCAACATACTCTTGTTGGGATTTGAACTCAACGCCACCTTGAATTCCCTAAAGCGTTCCCATCGGAGGAAGCAAGAGCTCCAAACCCCTGAGGGGGAAGTACAGGCCGTGGATGGGGCCGGGGACCCTCCCAATCTATAAAAAAACGGAAAAGACGCAATGGATCATTTTTTGGATGTTGTCCTGCCCATTCCCCTGGAGCGATTGTTCACCTATAGGATATCGCCCCGGGAGGCCGAATTCATCCGTCCGGGAATGCGGGTGGCCGTTCCCTTTGGCAAATCCAAGATCTATACCGCCCTGGCCCACGGGGTCCACCAAAACGCACCCACGGCATACGATGCCAAGGAAATCTATCAGATTCTCGACGAGGTCCCCCTGGTCAGCGCAATCCAGTTGAAACATTGGAAATGGGTGGCCGATTATTATATGTGCAGTTTGGGGGAGGTGGTCCGGAGCGCACTGCCCGGGGCATTTTTATTGGAAAGCGAAACCTTGATCTTGCCCAATAAGGAGGCCGAGGTCGATGAAATGGGGCTAGCGGATGATGAGTTTTTGGTCTTTGAGGCACTTCAGCACCACAGTTCCCTGACCATAGCGGAAATCAGTGATATCGTGGACCGAAAGAACGTATTGGCCCTGGTGGACCGATTGGTCCAAAAAGGGGTGGCCCTGCAAAGGGAGGAGCTCTATGAACGCTACAGGCCCAAATTGGTCCGATATGTCAAACTCTCGCCATCCTATGGAGAGGGGGATGCCCTGGAGGAACTGCTCAAGGAACTTTCCAGGGCCCCAAAACAGAGCCAGGTCCTGTTGGCCCTGTTCCAATGGCAGGCCAAGTCCAAAAAACCCATTTCCATCCAGGATCTCGAACGGGAGAGCGGCAGTTCCAAGGCCGTGATCAAGGCCCTTGTCGCCAAGGGTATCCTGGAGGAGTTCCACATCAGAAAGGATCGGGTAGGCTATGAGGGGGAATCCCAAGGGTCGGGAACCATTGTTCCCAACCAATACCAGGAAAGGGCCCTGGAAGAGATAGGGAAGGGCTTTGCACAAGATCGGCCCGTGCTGCTGCAAGGGGTCACCGCTTCAGGGAAGACGGAGGTCTATATAAAATTGCTGCAAAAATGCCTGGACCGGGGAAAACAATCCCTGTACCTGTTGCCGGAAATCGCCCTGACCTCCCAATTGATAGATCGATTGAGGGGATATTTTGGGTCCAAGGTAAGCGTATACCATTCCAAGTACAGCATCCACGAAAGGGTGGAGGTCTGGAACAATGTTCGCAAGGGGGCGGAAAAGGCCCAGATCGTGATCGGGGCCAGATCCTCCCTCTTTTTGCCCTTCCCGGAACTGGGCCTGGTCGTGGTGGACGAGGAACACGACAGCTCCTACAAACAGTTCGACCCAGCCCCGCGCTACCATGCCCGGGATCGTCCTGGCTTCCCTGCACCGGGCCAAGGTCGTTCTGGGGTCGGCCACCCCAAGTTTGGAAAGCCGTCACAATGTGGATTTGGGAAAATATGGCCATGCCACCATGGAGCACAGATTCGGGAAGGTCATGATGCCGGAGATCCAATTGGTGGACCTCAAGGAGGCCACGCGCAAGAAACGGATGAAGGGACATTTTTCCGATACCCTTTTCGAGGCCATTGCCGAAACCCTGGAAGCGGGGGAGCAACTGATCTTGTTCCAAAACCGCAGGGGCTTTGCCCCGGTGGTGGAATGTACCACCTGTGGCCATGTGGCCCAATGTACCAATTGTGATGTGAGCCTTACCTACCACCGGCACAGCCAACAGCTGCGATGCCATTATTGCGGGTACCATATGGCCCTGCAGCCCAGTTGTCTGGCCTGTGGGAGCCATACCTTGGACAAAAAGGGACTGGGCACCCAACAGATACAGGAGGAACTGGGGCAATTCTTTCCCGAGGCCTCGGTGGGCAGGATGGACCAGGATACCACCAGGGGCAAATACGCCTATGAAAAAATCATTTCCGCATTTGAAAACCACGAAACGGATATCTTGGTGGGGACCCAGATGGTGACCAAGGGCTTGGATTTCAGAAATGTGGGCCTGGTGGGGATCATCAATGCGGATTCCATGCTGCACTTTCCGGATTACAGGGCCCACGAACGCAGTTTTGAAATGTTGACCCAAGTGGCCGGCAGGACCAAAAAGCGGGGCAAGGTGCTCATACAGACCTATAATCCCTATCACCAGATCTTGCAGCAGGTGGCCTCGAACGACTATCAGGGCATGTATGCGGAACAATTGCACGAGAGGGGACAGTTTGGATATCCCCCTTTGACCAAGATAATCAAGTTGACCCTGAAGGGGCGGGATTTCAACATGGTGAACCAGGCTTCGGATTGGATGGCAACATCCCTTAGAAACGTTTTGGGGAGCGGGGTACTGGGCCCTGAATATCCACCGGTGGCCAGGATACGCAGGGATTACTTGAAGAATATCCTGATCAAGATCCCGGAAGGCCGATCCCTTTCACAAACAAAATATGGCATCAAAAGAATTGAAAGATCCTTTAATGCCATTTCCCAGTATCGAAGTGTGCGTTTGGTCTACAATGTGGACCATATATGATCAAACGTTGGCCAATGCCTCCGCCAGTTCTGTCTTTTTGTTTCTGCTCAAGGGAATCTGTCTGCCCCCAACCTCAACATTCTTGCTGTTGAACTTTTCAATTTTCTCCAGATTCACGATGTAGGATTTATGGATGCGAAGGAATTTCTCCCCCGGCAATTGTTTTTCAAAGGACTTCATGGTGGACAAGATCACGATATTGGCCTCATCGGTCACCAATTTGATATAATCCCCCAGGGCCTCGATCCACTTGATGTCATTGAGGATGACCTTGCGTTTTTTCAGGTTGCTCTTCACGAAGATGTGCTCTTCATCCTCATCCACCCGGTTGAGCTGTTCGTATTTGGCCACGGCCCTTTTCACAGAGGCCTCAAAACGGGCCAGGGTGATCGGTTTGTGCAGGTAATCGGTAACGTCGTAGTCAAAGGCCTTGAGGGCGTAATCGGGTTTTCCGGTGATCAATATGACCTGTGGTGGGTTCTCCAGGGCCTCCAAAAGGTCAAAACCGCTGATGATGGGCATTTCGACGTCCAGGAAAATCAAATCGACTTCGTGGTTTTTCAGGCCATTTTTGGCTTCAATGGCATTGCTGTACTCAGCGACCAAAGCAAGATGTGGATGATTGTTGACCAATTTGGCAACGGCCATGCGCTGCATGGAAGAATCGTCTACAATTATACTTCTTAATTTCATAGAATTGGTTGATTTGTGGGGTTTAAATCATCGGCAAATTACATAAAAAGGACGCTAAAGCGCAACAAAAGATGTAAACATGGTCCAATTTGTTGTGTACATTACCATTTACGTTATATGGGTCGTTACGGTTCATCATTGTTGATAACTCTTGTTGGTTAAACGAAGATTAATGTGTTTTCTTGCAAGGGGAAGGATTAATTGTTACTTTTGCGCTCCTTTAAAAATAATTAATATGAACCATTACGAAACTGTTTTCATTTTGAATCCCGTTCTATCTGAGACCCAGATAGAGGAAACAGTCAAGAAATTCGAGGATCTCTTGATTACGAATGGTGCCAAAATGGTCTCCAAGGAAGATTGGGGACTTAAAAAATTGGCCTATCCCATTCAGCACAAAAAAAGTGGATTTTACCACTTGTTCGAGTTTACCGCCCCCGGTGAGGCCATTGGCCCCTACGAGCTTGAATTCAGACGCGATGAGCGCATCATGCGCTTTTTGACCGTTAAATTGGACAAGCACGCAGTGGCTTGGGCAGAGAAAAGAAGAACAAAACTTAAAGCAAACGCATAGGCCATGGCATCCATAGAACAACAGGCAAAAGCAAAAAAAGATGGGGAAATCAGATATCTGACCCCCTTGAACATCGAAACCAGCAAACAAAAGAAGTATTGCAGGTTCAAGAAATCAGGAATCAAGTACATCGATTACAAAGACCCCGATTTTTTGATGAAATTGGTCAACGAGCAAGGTAAACTGCTTCCCAGAAGACTTACCGGAACCTCCTTGAAATACCAGAGAAAAGTGGCCCAGGCCGTCAAACGTGCCCGCCATATAGCCTTAATGCCCTACGTTGGCGATATGTTGAAATAAAAAATACCGAAGATGGAACTTATTCTAAAAGAAGATGTACAGAATTTGGGATTTAAGGATGATATCGTCACCGTTAAGAATGGTTTCGGCAGAAATTTCCTGATTCCACAAGGTTTGGCCGCCCTGGCCACGCCATCGGCCAAAAAGGTTTTGGCCGAAAATCTAAAACAAAGGGCCCATAAGGAGAAAAAGATCGTTGGGGAGGCCACTAAAATGGCCGAGTCCATCAAACAATTGGAAATCCGCATTCCGGCCAAGTCGGGTGCCGGGGACAAATTGTTCGGATCGGTTACCAATATCGACCTGGCTGCCGTCCTGGACAAGGAAGGACACCAAATCGATCGAAAATTCATCAATATCAAGGGTGGGGCCATCAAGAGGCTCGGACCTTATGAGGCTACGATCAGATTGCACAGGGAAGTTGTTTTTGACTTTCCCTTTGAAGTGGTACCGGAGGCGTAACAGGCCGGTAATCGGAATATGAAACAAAGGGGCCATGGAATACATGGCCTTCTTTGATTTGGGCCCTATGGGAACCGAAACCCGTCATTCTATCATTGATCCATGAAGTACAAACGTCTGACCAAGGAACAGTTGGAGGAACTGCAACCGGAATTCATCAATTTTCTGGCCACCCAGTCCATTACGGCAGAGGAGTGGGCGGAAATCAAGAAAGAGCGGCCCGAAGTGGCCGAACAGGAACTCGATGTGTTCAGCGACCTGATCTGGGAGGGGGTGCTCTCCAAGGTGGAGTACCTGGAGAACATCTCCCAGCTTCATATGCACCTGTTCCATTTGACCGATAAGGAAATGAAGCTCTTTTCCGTCAAGGTCCTGAACCCCAATATCGACCTGCGCACCAAGGAAGGCTTTGGGTGGTTCAAACGCAATTTCCAATCCGATTTTGTGGAATACCTGACCGCCTCCAAGGCCTATGGGGAGGATAGGAACGTGGACAAGTTCGAACTCATAAAGCAGGGAGCCACCATTACCAAAGGGGAACTTTATCAATGGTTTGACCAAATCATGGAATAAGCGGCATCCCGCATTCCGGGCCAAGTTCCATTGGCCTGAAAACGTATATTTGCACAGAATTCAACCAAATGGCACAAAAACCGAGCATACCCAAGGGAACCCGTGATTTTTCACCTGCCGAACTGAGCAGGAGAAACCATATCGTCGAAACCATCAAAAGACGTTTTGAGCTTTTTGGGTTCCAGCCCATAGAGACCCCCTCCTTTGAGAACTCGGAGACCCTGATGGGTAAATACGGGGAAGAGGGCGACCGTTTGATCTTCAAGATCCTGAATTCGGGGGACTACCTCTCCAAGGTGGATGACGCCGTTCTGGGTTCGAGGAATTCCGCCTCCCTGACCCCCAAGATTTCGGAAAAGGCCCTGCGTTACGACCTTACCGTGCCCTTTGCACGTTATGTGGTGATGCACCGCAACGATATCGATTTTCCCTTCAAAAGGTACCAGATCCAACCGGTGTGGCGTGCCGATAGGCCCCAAAAGGGACGGTTCAGGGAATTTTACCAATGCGATGCCGATGTGGTAGGGGCCAATTCCCCCTTACAGGAGGTGGAATTCGTTCAACTTTACGACGCGGTGTTCACAGATCTGGGCCTCAAGGGCTGTACGATCAAGATCAACAACCGCAAGATCCTTTCGGGCATCGCCGAGATGATCGGGGCCAAGGATCTTCTGGTTGACTTTACGGTGGCCCTGGACAAATTGGACAAGATCGGGGAAGAGAAAGTGAAGGAAGAACTCCTGGCAAAGGGGATCTCCAAGGAGGCCATTGCCAAGGCACAGCCCTTGTTCACCATGATAGGGACCGCCAAGGAGCAATTGGATCGCTTAAAGACCCTTTTGGCGGATTCCCAGATCGGGATATTGGGGGTGGCCGAATTGGAAGAAATTATTTCCAATGTGGAACTTTTGGGACTCGGTTCCGCCCGTTTGCAATTGGATGTGACCCTGGCCAGGGGCCTGAACTACTATACGGGTGCCATATTCGAAGTGGCCGCTCCCGATGGGGTCAGTATGGGCTCCATCGGGGGAGGGGGGCGTTACGACGACCTGACCGGGATCTTCGGCCTACAGGATGTCAGCGGGGTGGGCATCTCCTTTGGCCTGGACCGCATATACTTGGTCATGGAGGAATTGGGACTGTTTCCGGACAGTCTGGACAATTCCCTGGACATCCTCTTTTTGAACCTTGGAAAAAAAGAAGGCCTGGAAGCCCTGAAACTGGTCTCTTTCCTGAGAAGGGAAGGAATCCGGGCCGATCTGTACCCCACGGATGCCAAAATCCAGAAACAGTTCAAGTACGCCGATAGGAAAGGGGTTCCCCTGGTGGCCGTAATAGGGGAGGAGGAACTTGCCCAGGGCCGATTGACCTTGAGGAACATGAAGACCGGCGATCAGCGATCCCTTCCTTTGGAGGATGGATCTTTGTTGCTGGAACGGCTCAGATCCGATTCTTGATTTCTTTGATGATCCTTTGGTAATAGGAGGGACCGTGGGGCACGTATTTGGCGGGTTTGGCCATTCCCCAACTCTCCTCGGCAAACTTGAGCAGGGACAAGAGCTCCAAGGATTCCACCTCGCTTTTTTGCTTCCTCAATTCCCCTAGGGGAACACGCAGTTCACAAAGAAAGAGGTGATGAAATTCCGCATCCACAAAATCCTTCGAAATCCGGTGAACTTTTTTGGAGGTCCCGATGGGAATCAGATCCGATTCTTCGATCTCGAGTCCGATTTCCTCCCAAACTTCCCGGACAGCGGCCGCTGTAATGGATTCCCCACTGCCCACATGGCCGGCCACGGAAACATCCCAGAGTAGGGGGTGGGTGTCCTTGAACCTTCCACGCTGCTGGAGGAGCACCTTTGCATCCCCGGTAAAAAACCAGATATGGACCGTCGGGTGCAACAGGCCCTTTCGGTGGGCCTCCGACTTTAAACATTGCCGTCCCGTGGGCCGACCCTGGGCATCCAATATATCCACCAGTTCATCCATAGTACTTGGGAAACTGCCCTAAAGATAGGGAATTGTGTCCCGACCTCAGGGTTGATCTTGAGGAAACCTAAGTCGGAAGGCCGTGATCCAAGCCTTAGTCGAAATAACTGAAGGTTTCCCCTGCCTTAATGGTCAACAGGCTCTCATAGATCAGTCGGATCACATTTTCCACATCCTTTTTGTGCACCGTTTCCACCGTGGTGTGCATATAGCGCAGGGGCAGGGAAATCAAGGCCGAGGCGACTCCCCCGTTGCTGTAGGCAAAGGCATCCGTATCGGTTCCGGTAAATCGCGAGGAAGCAAGGCGCTGAAAAGGGATCTTATTGGCCTGGGCCGTTTCTATGATGCGTTGACGGAGTTTGTTCTGGACCGCCGGGGCATAGGAAACCACCGGTCCCGAACCTATTTTGATCTCCCCTTCCTTCTTTTGGTCGATCATGGGGGTGCTGGTGTCGTGGCAGACATCGGTGACTATGGCCACATGGGGTTTTATGGTCTGGGTGATCATCTCAGCCCCCCTCAGGCCGATCTCTTCCTGCACCGAATTGGTGACATAGAGCCCAAAGGGCAGTTTTTTCTTGTTCTCGTGGAGCAATCGGGCCACCTCGGCGATCATAAAGCCCCCCACCCGGTTGTCCAGGGCACGGCACACGAATTTATCCTTGTTCAGGACCTGAAAGCTGTCGGGATAGGTGATCACACAGCCGACATGTACCCCCATTTTCTCCACTTCGGCCTTGTCCTTGGCCCCGATATCAATGAAGATGTTCTCCAGTTTTGGGGATTCCTCCTTGGCCCGGTCCCGGGTGTGGATGGCAGGCCATCCAAAGACCCCCTTTACAATGCCCTTTTCCGTATGGATGTCCACCCATTTTGAAGGGGCGATCATATGGTCGCTGCCCCCGTTTCGAATCACATAGAGCAGCCCGTTGTCGGTGATGTAGTTGACATACCAGGAAATTTCATCCGAATGTCCCTCGATCACCACCCGGTATTCCGCCTTGGGGTTGATCACCGCCACGGCCGTACCATAGGTGTCCGTGATGAATTCATCCACATAGGGCCTGAGGTAGTCCATCCAAATTTTTTGCCCTTCCCACTCATACCCGGTGGGGGAGGGATTGTTCAGGTATTTCTCCAAAAAGTCCAGGGATTTTTTAGTGAAGATTTTCTCTGTGGCCATGCTTTTGATTTAGGGAACAAACATAAGAATATTCACTTTTAATTAATAGCCAATTCATGGCTTTATCCTTATTTTTGGCAGGACTTTTGAGAATTGGACCCCATGCACCGGAACCTATTGCCCCTTCTTTTTTCCATGCTACCCATTCTTGGATTTTCCCAGGTCAGGGAGCGTGATAGCCTGACCGATCCCAAGGACAGTATCGAGGACTACTATATTCGATTCGAAGGGGATTCCGTATTGCACAGTTCCATTGCCCTGAACGAGGTCTTTATTTTTGGGGAACTGGAATTTGCCGATAGGAATGAAAGACTGAGGTATTTGATCCTTCGCCGCAAGACCCTGAAGGTATATCCCTATGCAAAGCTTGCCGCGGAACGCCTGGTGGAACTCAATGACAGTTTGGAACACATCAAAAAGAGACGACATCAAAAAAGGTATACCAGAAAGGTGCAGCAGTATATCGAGGGGGAATTTTCCGAGGAACTCAAAAAACTGACCCGTACCGAGGGACAGATCCTGGTGAAATTGATCCATCGGCAGACGGGGAACACGGCCTTTGACCTGATCAAGGAGCTCCGAAGTGGCTGGAGGGCCTTTTGGTTCAACACCACGGCCAGTTTGTTCAATATCAGCCTAAAGGAAGAGTTTGTCCCGGAAAACGTGCACGAGGATTACCTTATCGAGGACATATTGCAACGTGCCTTTGCCACCAATCGCCTGACCCGGCAGGAATCCGTTCTCGATTATGACTATGCCCAGCTCACCAATAAGTGGAAGAAGGGTTCAACGGCCCCCAAGGACTAATCCTTGGATCCCGTCTTCTTTCCAAAAAGGGCATCCATGACGATCCCCACGGAGCGAAACCCCAGATAAATGGCCAGCCCGGCACATAGGAGCCCAAGGATGAGGACCGGCCAGTAAAAGGGATGCCCATCGTTCTTAAAAGCCTGATAGATCAAAAAAGGGCCCAAGAACATGGCCAATACCGTATAGCCAAAGGATTTTATGCCCTTCACCAATAGTTGCTTGTCCGTTCTCCTCATGGGTGCAAATTAAGAATATTGGTCCAAATTATTGGATCAAGGCCAAAAAATGGAGGGAAAACTTCAGGTATCGATTATCCCCCCAAAACTTGAAACGTCCATCAGCCAATGGAGGCCAATATGCTGTTCAGGGTCCCGCTGGGACGCATTGCACCAGAGGCCAATTCGGCATCGGGAAGGTAGTATCCCCCAAGGTCTTGGGGGGAACCTTGGGTTTCCAACAATTCCTTGGTGATGACGTCCTCATTGGAAAGGAGTTCCTTATGGATCCTCCCAAAGGTGGATTTTAGCTCTTGGTCCTGCTCCTGCCCGGCCAATTCCTCCGCCCAATACAGGGCCAAGTAAAAGTGGCTGCCCCGGGTGTCCAGTTCATTGACCTTCCTGGAGGGAGATCTGTCGTTTTCCAAAAATTTCCCGGTGGCCCGGTCCAGGGCATCCGCAAGAAGCTTTGCTTTTTTGTTTCCCTGTTTTTCCCCATGGAACTCCAAGGAAACGGCCAAGGCCATGAATTCCCCCAAGGAATCCCATCTGAGGTGGCCTTCCTCCATGAACTGCTCCACGTGCTTTGGAGCGGAGCCTCCCGCACCGGTCTCGAACAGCCCACCCCCGTTCATCAGGGGCACTATGGACAGCATTTTGGCCGAGGTACCGAGTTCCAGGATGGGGAAGAGGTCGGTCAGGTAATCCCTCAACACATTGCCGGACACCGAAATGGTGTCCTTTCCGTCCTTGATGCGCTCCAGGGTGAACTTGGTGGCTTCTATGGGGGATAGGATTCTAATGTCCAATCCTTGGGTGTCGTGGTCTTTGAGATACAGGGTCACCTTCTTGATCAGTTCCACATCGTGGGCCCTTTCGGGATCCAGCCAGAACACCGCCGGGGTATCCGTGGCCCTGGCCCTGGAAACGGCCAATTTGACCCAATCCTGGATCGGGGCGTCCTTGACCTGGCACATTCTCCAGATATCCCCTTGTTCCACGTTATGGCTCATCAAACTGTCCCCTGAAGGGATGCTGACCACCCTTACGGTGCCCGCATGGGGTATTTCAAAGGTCTTGTCGTGGGAGCCGTATTCCTCGGCCTTCTGGGCCATCAGCCCCACATTGGGCACGGTGCCCATGGTGGTGGGGTCAAAGGCCCCGTGTTTTTTACAAAAGTCGATGGTGGCCTGGTAGATGCCCGCATAGCTGCTATCGGGAATAATGGCCTTGGTATCCTGTAATTGCCCGTTCTTATCCCACATCTTTCCCGAATTCCGAATCATGGCGGGCATGGAGGCATCGATGATCACATCGCTGGGCACATGGAGGTTGGTGATGCCCTTGTCCGAGTTCACCATGGCCAGGTCGGGGCCCTTTTCAAGGGTTTTTGCGATTTCATTCTGAATTTCCTGGCTTTGGTCCTTGGGAAGTTCCTCGATCTGTTCCAAAAGACTTTGAAGGCCATCATTGGCATCGATGCCCAGTTTTTTGAAGGTTTCCCCATGGGCGGCGAAGAGTTGGGCAAAATATACCTTCAGGGCATGGCCAAAAATAATGGGATCCGAAACCTTCATCATGGTCGCCTTGAAGTGCAGGGAGAGCAGCAAACCTTTCTCCCTGGCATCGTCGATCTGGGAAGTGAAGAATTCGATCAAGGCCTTTTTTTCCATGACCGTGGCATCGATGACCTCCCCGGGCAGAAGGGAAATCTTGTCCTTCAATACCGTGGTGTTCCCGTCCGTTCCCACCAATTCGATGCGGATGTCCCCGGTCCGGTCCACGGTAATGGACTTTTCATTGGATTTGAAGTCCCCATGGGCCATGGTGGCCACATGGGTCTTGGAATCGGGGGACCAGGCCCCCATGGAATGCGGGTGTTTTTTGGCGTAGTTCTTTACGGCCTTCGGGGCCCTTCGGTCGGAGTTCCCTTCCCTGAGCACGGGATTGACGGCGCTTCCCTTGATTTTATCGTATTTGGCCTTGACGGCCTTTTCGGTATCGCTTTTGGGCTCTTCCGGATAGTCCGGAAGTTTGTATCCCTTCTCTTGCAACTCCTCTATGGCCTCCTTCAATTGGGGAACCGAGGCACTGATATTGGGAAGTTTTATGATATTCGCCCCGGGACTTTTCGCCAGTTCCCCCAGAGAGGCCAAATCATCGGCAATGCGCTGGTTTTCTTCCAAATATTCCGGGAACATGGCCAGGATCCTACCGGCCAGGGAGATGTTTTTGGTCTCTATTTCCAAAGATGCCGTTTGGGCAAAGGATTGTACAATGGGCAGGAATGACAATGTCGCAAGGGCAGGAGCCTCATCCGTTTTGGTGTAGTAGATTTTAGCCATTTAACTATAGTATATTTGAGCGCTGCAAATATACGATTATTGTACAGGCTTTTGGCAGTGGAAAAGTTCAATAGTGGAGGGTGTTTATTGGGAATTCCTTAAAAAAAGAAAGCCATATCCTTGCTAAAGCATAGATATGGCTTTCAAAAGGATCATGGACTGTTCTACATTGCTGCACAACGTGCAATCCAAGGATTGCATCCACTGACCTTTGACGTTTGCCCTACAGCCGGTCTTAATTCTTCAACTAAACTCCATCCTGCAAGGTAGTATCGATTTTCCTGAATTTTATCAAGAAGGGAAATTGCTCTCCATCCGCACATAAAATTCGTGATTTCTCCTTGGGACCTGCCTGAACCTGTCCCGATTTGAAATTCCTTTTGTGATCAGTAGTGTTACCAAATAAAAAGGGAAAAACGATTTTAAAGAACGTCGGCTTTAAATTCGAAATACAAGCGTGAATGGTATCACTTTCATATTTCTTCCACTAAAGTAAGGGAAAGTCTGAAAAATCCAAATTTTTCAAGCCATTAAAAATCAACACGCTATGAACCATGGTTATCAACAATTGTTCACAACAAAAAAGGCACTTCGCCGGGAAGTGCCTTTTCGATAGGGTGGGCGCTGGGCCTATCCCCTGATTTCCTTGATCCGGGCCTTTCT